>CAMBYA010000026.1 GCA_945872035.1 Rhizobium sp. Q54 | reverse complement strand
ATGCTGGTTTCCTGGCGGTCAAAGGCCGTAAGATCGCCGCCTCGGGGAGAAGTGCCTGCATGAAAATCTACTACGGTTGGTACGTGGTCGCCGTCGCCATGCTGTTTCAGGCGGTGACCTTCGGCCTGGGTTCCTATGCCTTCACCTTCTGGGTCGAGCACTGGATGCGCGAGTTCGGCGCGGGTCGCGGCGATGTGATGTGGGCGACGACGGTTTTCACCATCGCGCTGGGCGTGATGGGGCCAGCGGCCGGCTGGGCGTTCGACCGGGTCTCCATGCGGGTGCTGATCTGTCTCGGCGGCGTCGCCTATGCCGCCGGGCTGGCGCTGATCTCGGTGTCGACGGCGCTGTGGCAGATCATCGCCATCTATGCGGTGCTGCTGGGTTTCGGCTTCACCCTGGCCGGATCGCTTGGCGGACAGGCCCTTGCCGCCAAATGGTTTCGCGGCAAGCGCGGGCTGGCCATCGGCATCGTCTCGTTGGGCAGCTCGATCGGCGGCGCGGTGCTGCCGCTGCTGGTCACGGTGCTTGCCCGGGAGTTCGACTGGCGCACCGCGCACCAGATCCTGGCCGCCTTCGCCGCACTCGCCATTATCCCGCCGGCCTGGCTGATCATCCGCAACAGCCCCGAAGCCGCGGGAATCGAGCCCGATCCGGAAAGCGCGCTGTCGCGGCAGGCGTCCGCCGACGGCCTGCACCGGGACTGGAGCTACGCCGACATCCTGCGCGAGCGGACCTTCTGGCTGATCGTGGTCGGCATCCTGCCGCCCGCGCTGGCCTTCGCCGGCTTCATGGCCAATCTGCGGCCCTATGCGGCGGATGTCGGCATCCCGCCGGCGCTGAGCGCGTCGCTGATGTCGGTTGTCGCGATCGCCATGGTCGCCTCGAAGCTGACCGTCGGCACCCTGTCGGACCGGGTCGACCTGCGCTACGTCTACTGGGGCACGTCGATCCCGCTGATGGTCGCGATGGCGATCATGATCAGCCTTCCCAGCTATCCGGTCATGCTGGTCGTCGCCGCGTTCGCCGGGTTCACCGGCGGCTCGCACATGGCGCTGCTGGGTGCCATGGTCGGCGCGCGGTTCGGCGCGGCATCGTTCGGCAAGGTGGCCGGACTGCTGATGCCGTTCCTGACGGTCAGTGCGCTGGGCGCGGTCATTTCGGGCTGGGTGTTCGACGCCTTCCAATCCTACGATCCGGCGCTGGAATTCTATATCGGCGGCACGCTGGTCGCCGCGGCGGGCATGTTCTTCCTGCCCACCAGAAAGAGAGGGACTTCATGAAATTCGGCATCGCCCCCATCAACAAAGGCGTCGCGTCGCCCGACCAGATGATCGCCCACGCCCAGCTGGCGGAGCAGGCCGGCATCGAGTCCGTGTGGACCTTCGAGCACGTCATCGTGCCGCTGGAGTATGAAAGCCGCTATCCCTACAACGTCAGCGGCCGCATGAGCTCCGAGCCGGAAACCAACTACGTGGACCCGCTGCTGGCGTTGACTGCCATAGCCGCCGCGACGAAGACGCTGCGGCTGGGCACCGGCGTCAACATCCTGTCGCAGGCCAACCCGCTGCTGATGGCCAAGCAGGTGGCCAGCCTGGACTTCGTGTCCAGGGGCCGGTTCATGCTTGGCGCCGGCATCGGCTGGCTGCAGGAAGAGTTCGCCGCCATGGGCACGCCGTTCGAGCGCCGCGGCGCCCGGTTCGACGACTACATCCAGGCCATGCGCAAGGTGTGGTCCGGCGACGTCGTCGAGCACGAAAGCGAGTTCCTCAGCTGGCACAATTTCAAGTCATACCCCTTGCCTGTGCAGAAGCCGCTGCCGGTCCATATCGGCGGCAACAAGGGCAAGGCATTCGAGCGGGTCGCCCGCCATGGCAATGGCTGGTACTCGCCGAGCGGCAGCGTCACCGAACTGTCCGAACATCTGGCCCTGCTGCGCAAGGCCTGCGACGAGGTGGGCCGCGATTTCAACGAAATCGAGATCACCGGCGTGTGGTTGATGAAGGGCGGCACCGACGCGGTGAGGCGTTTCGAGGACATCGGCGTTCACCGCCTCACGGTGCCCGTCTTCGCGGTATGGCCGGACAAGGCCGCCGACATGATCAAGCAGCTGGGTGACGAGGTCGTCTCCGCCCTGTAAGGGCTAGGTACGGCCTGTGCCGGAACGGTCAACCGGGCTCCGCCCGAAGCCCGTCAGTTTCATGTAAATGCCGAGGACCAGGCCGATGGCGCAGGTGGCGATCACGTACCAGGCGGGCGCCAGCGGGCTTTCCTTGAGCAGCGCCGCCACCGCGACGGGCGTGAGACCGCCGAAGATCGCGTACGCCATGTTGTAGGAAAACGAGAGGCCGGAGAACCGCACCGCGGGCGGAAACGCCTTCACCATGACAAAGGGGACCGCGCCGACGATGCCGACGGTGAAGCCGGTGAGGCTGTAGAACGGGAATAGCAGGGTCGGGTCCTGCGCGATGTTGGTATAGAAGCCGTAGACGCAGGCCGCGAGCAGGATGCTGCCGGCGATGAAGGTGGTGCCCGATCCGTAGCGGTCGACCGCCCAGCCGGCGAACAGGCACCCCGCCGTCAGGCAGATCACCGCGACCGCATTGGCCTTGAAGGCGACCGCGGGCGCGAAGCCGTAGGCCGACTGCAGGAAGTTGGGCGTCATCAGGATCACCACGACGATGGCGGCCGTCAGCATCCAGGTCAGCAGCATGGACAGGGCCACCGATCCTGGGTGGGCGAGGATCACCGTCTTGATCGGCAGCTCGCGGGCCAGCGCCTTGTGCTGGCGCATTTCCTCGAACACGGGGGTCTCGCTCAGGTAGCGCCGCAGATAGACGCCGAGCAGCCCGAACACGCCGCCGAGCACGAAGGCGATGCGCCATCCGTAGTCCAGCACTTCCTGGGGCGACAGGGACTGATTGATGAAGGTCGCCATCAGCGATCCCATCAGGATGCCGACGGTCAGGCCGGCGGTGAGCGTGCCGCAGGCGAAACCCACATGGCGGTCCGGCACGTGCTCGGCCACGAACACCCAGGCGCCGGGGACCTCGCCGCCGATCGCCGCGCCCTGGATGATGCGCAGCAGCAGCAGCAGGATCGGCGCGGCGATGCCGATCTCGGCGTAGGTCGGCAGCAGGCCCATGGCGAAGGTCGGCACCGCCATCAGGAAGATGCTGAAGGTGAACATGCGCTTGCGGCCGACCAGGTCGCCGAAATGCGCCATGACGATGCCGCCCAAGGGCCGCGCCAGGTAACCGGCGGCGAAGATGCCGTAGGTCTGCAGCTGCCGTACCCAGTCGGAGACGTCCGGCGGAAAGAACAGCTTGCTGAGCGCCGCTGTGAAAAACACGAAGACGATGAAGTCGTAGAACTCCAGCGCGCCGCCGAGGGCGGACAGCGACAGGGTTTTCATGTCCTGCCGGGACAGCGGGCGGCTGGACCGGTCATCCGTGGCGGCGGTAGTGCTCATAGGGCTGGCTTCTCGTTATGCAGTGCTGGCTTCGGGACCGGCCAGCGGTCCCTCCGGAGGCCAGTCCTCAATACTGCATCGGTGCCGGTCGGGCCACGGATTTCAGGGGATTGAAGGCTTCGCCAGCCTGACGCCGCAGCCCTCCTCGCCCGCGTCGATCAGGCGAACGCCGGCGTCTTGCAGTGCCCGCACCAGCAGCGTCTGCGTCGACCGGTGCAACTCGTGATGACCCGCCTCGAACTCCCGCACCGTCGAACGCGACACGCCGGCCTGCTGGGCGAGTTGTCCCTGGTTCCAGTCGAGAAGGCCTCGGGCGGCCCGGCACTGGGCCGGTGCGAACATAGGCAACGGGCTGCATCCCATGAAATTTCAACCTTATTGATCATAATAAACCAAATTGATTGATATTTCAAGCTGGGTCCGGCATTGTTGTCTTGAGACTTACAACTTACAGCGACCCAGGAGCCGGATTGCCCCACGCAACGCCGCTGATCACCACCATCGTCGCCGGTATCGGCCTGGCGTTCCTGCTGGGCGCGGTCGCCCACCGCCTGCGCCTGTCGCCGCTGGTGGGGTATCTGCTGGCGGGTGTGGTGGTAGGGCCGGCGACACCGGGCTTCGTGGCCGATGCGGCGCTGGCCCAGGAACTGGCCGAGATCGGCGTGATCCTGCTGATGTTCGGCGTCGGCCTGCACTTTTCCCTGAAGGACCTGCTGAAGGTCAGGGCCATCGCCATTCCGGGCGCCATTGGACAGATCACCTTCGCGACGCTGCTCGGCATGGCCCTGGCGTGGGCGATGGGCTGGTCGGTCGGCGCCGGGCTGGTGTTCGGCCTGGCGCTGTCCGTCGCCAGTACCGTTGTGCTGCTCCGCGCGCTGCAGGAACGGCGGCTGGTGGAAACCGAGCGCGGCCAGATCGCGGTAGGGTGGCTGATCGTCGAGGACCTCGCCATGGTCCTTGCCCTCGTCCTGCTGCCAGCGATGGCGAGCCTGCTGCAGCCGGCCGACAACGGCGCTCCGGCACTGACAGCCGGCGACATCGCCCAAACCCTGGCGCTGACGCTGGGCAAGGTCGGCGGATTCATCGCCTTCATGCTGGTGGTTGGCCGGAGGGTCATCCCCTGGACGTTGCATTACATGGCGCACACCGGCTCGCGCGAGCTGTTCCGCCTCGCGGTGCTGGCTATCGCGCTCGGCGTCGCGTACCTGGCCGCCAAGCTGTTCGGCGTGTCGTTCGCGCTGGGCGCGTTCTTTGCCGGCATGATCCTGAGCGAGTCCCAGCTCAGCCACCGGGCCGCCGAGGAAACGCTGCCGCTGCGTGACGCCTTCGCCGTCCTGTTTTTCGTGTCGGTCGGCATGCTGTTCGATCCGCGCATCGTGCTCGAGCATCCGCTGCCGCTGCTGGCGACGGTGTTCATCATCCTGGTGGGCAAGTCGCTCGCCGCATTCCTGATCGTGCGGGCATACGGCCACGACAACTCCGTGGCGCTGACGATTTCGGCCAGCCTGGCGCAGATCGGCGAGTTCTCGTTCATCCTGGCGGCGCTGGGCGTCGGCCTCGGCATGCTGCCGCAGGAGGGACAGGACCTGATCCTCGCCGGCGCCCTGTTGTCGATCTTCGCCAACCCGATCTTCTTCAGCATCCTCGACCGCTGGGAACGCCGGCAGACCCCATCCGGCGCACTGGCGGAACGCACCGAGACGCTGGTGCCGACGAGCAAGACCGGCCATGCCGTCGTCGTCGGTTCCGGGAGGGTCGGCGCCATGATCGTCGACGCCTTCCGCAACCGCCCTGTGCTGGTGATCGAGGAGGACAAGGGCATCATCGAGCAGCTCCGGGCGCGCGACATCGAGGTGATCGGCGGCAACGCCGCCACGGCCGAGGTGCTGGCCGCCGCCAATCTGGCCGAGGCGCGCTGGCTGTTTGTCGCCATTCCGCAGTCGTTCGAGGCCGGCCAGGTCGTCTCTCAGGCGCGCGCCCTCAACCCGTCGCTGGAGATCATCGCCCGCGCCCATTCGGACGCCGAGCAGGACTATCTGGCGGGCCACGGCGCCACCACGGTGGTGATGGCCGAACGCGAGACGGCAAGGACCATGCTGGCGCACGGGACCGGCGCATCGGCCGCATAGGCTGGGCGGCCGGCACGACAACGCCGGCAAGGGCCACCCGAGGAGCGGACCTTTACGCCACAGAACCGTTCAAGGACTGTAGTCGTCTCAGCCGGTTACTGACGGGACGGGGCACGCGCGGTGCGAGCCGCCGGGCTTCGTCCTTGCCACGTCAGAAGCTGACGCGGACTGTTCCCGAGACAATGTGATTCAGCGCACCGCCGCCGAACTCGGCGTCGTAGTCGAACGACAGGGTGCCGAAATGGGCGCTGAGATCGACGCCTACGCCCGCATAGAACGTGGTTTTCGAGGCCAGCGCGCCGACGGTCATGAAGTCGTCGGACAACCTGATCGGGAGGTTCGCGTTCTTCGGCAGATGGCCGAAATAAGCGGTGTTCGTCGGTCCCTTGTAGCTGAACTCGTGGACGGCGCCGACCCGGACATTGGGCTCGATGATACCGGTGCCATCCTCGAACTTCATGCCCGCCGTCAGGCCGATATTGCCCCGCGCGAAGCTGACGTCCTGCTCGCCCACGACCAGATTGCTGGCGGCGCCCGATGTGACGCACTCCTCGCACAGGCCTTTTTCGACATAGCCGTTCTCGTGCAGCTTCAGCCAGCTGAAGCTCGCGGCCGCCATCAGCGAGAAGCGGCCGACGTTCACGCCGTAGCCGCCGCGCACATTGGCGCCGAAGTGGTGGCCTTTCCACTCGCTGAGCGAGGTCCGGTTGACCGACCCGATGACAATGTTGCGCTCGCCGTCATAGGAACTGAAGCCGTAGCCGCCGCTGACGTCGATGAAGAAGCCCTTGCTTTCCCAGCCCGCATAGACGTTGAACTGGGTGGTCGACACCGCCGTCGGCGTGTCGAACGAGGTCTTCTCCCTGTACTCGGACCAGACCTGCGAGAGGCTGATGCCCACGGCGTCGAGGCCGAGCAGCGGATAGTCGGCGCCCAGCGCCACGCCATAGCTGTAGCCGCCAAAGCCAAGCTGGTCGTCGAACGGCTTCTGGTTGGCGACCAGCACGAGCTGTTCGGCCCAGATTGTCGGCTTGTCGCGCTGTCCCATCTTCTTGGCGCGTTTGGGATCCTTGCCGGCGATGCGCTCGACCCGCTCCTTGTAGCGCTGGTCCAGCTTGTAGATGCCGTCCATGCGCTTGTTGATGGCACCGAAGATGGCGGCCTGGGTCTTGAAGATGCCCTGCTGCGTCGCGCCGCTGTTGTCGGGCATGAGCTGGTTGAAGGCGTCCTGGACCTCTTCATTGGTCTTCAGGTTGGCCATCGCCGCGCCCAGTTCAGTGTCCTGTTCCAGCAGCGTCTTGGTGACGTTGAACACGGCGGTCTGGTTGTTGTTGAGGCCCAGTTCATCGGCGGTCGCCCGGTGGACAGTGACGACCAGCTTGTTGGGATCCTCCTCGTCGAGCGCCAGATCGATATTGAAGAACGCCGAGGTGTCGGAAACGTCCAGCCCCTCGATGCCGGCTTCGAGATTCAGCGTCTGGGCCTGGACCAGCGTGAAGGTGATGTCCTCCGACGCCAATGTCTTGAAGTCGGTGACCACGGCTGTGCCATTGGCCAGGGCGACCGTGCCGGTGGCCGTCAAGGTACCGGCGACGGCGTCGCTGCCGAAGATCGGCACGATCAGCGTCGAGTCCTTGTCGAAGGTGGCGTCGCGCACCTGCGCGCCGTCCTCGCTGACGATGGCGAAGGTGGATGCCTTGACCACAAGGTCGACGACGCCCTTCGTGGCGGCAAGGTCGCCGGCGAAAATCGCCTTGTTCAGCGAGAAGGTGTTCTCGCCCTCGCCGAAATCGATGGTGCCGGTCTGGGTGCCGCCGTCGAGAGTGTACTTGTCGGCGCCGCTGCCGAACAGCACGTCGCCCGCGATGGTGCCCTTGTTGAGCACGGTGACGTCGGCCTTCGAGGTGCTGAGGTCGATGGCGGTGCCCGTGGTGGTGATCCGCTGGCCCTTCACATCGACGCCCGTGGTCTCGATCGACGAGATGGTGCCGGTGTTCTCGATCACCTTCAGCGTGCCGGACGCATCGACGATGGTGAAGGCGTCGCCGCCCACGGACGTCGACTCGGCCCGCAGCAGGCCGGAATTGGTCAGCTTGTCGACCTGGGCGCTATCCTCGATCCCGATGACCACGGCGTCGCCGGTCGTGGTCGTGGCCGTCATGGTGCCCACATTTCTGATCTCGGGCAGGACCGCGCCAGAGCCGATGGCCAAGCTCGTGGACTTGCCGCTGGTGCTCTTGGTGGTGATGTCGCCGCCGTCGTTGAAGAAGCCGCCGACCACCGTGGTGGTGCCCGACGCCGCCGACCCGGCGCCCAGGCCGATGCGCACGGTCTCGGCGGTGCCGAGATCCTTCGTCGTGCTGCTGGCCATGTCGCCGCGATTGATGATGCCGTAGGATTCCTTGGTGACCGCGCCGATGGTGATGCTGCCGCCGGCGGTCCCGCCCGCGCCCGGACCCACATGCAAGGCATTCTCGGGGCCGATGATGGTGATCGTGGCGTCGGTGCCGATGGCATCTTTCTTCAGTCCGCGCACGGTTTCGACCTTGCCGGCGGTGAGATCCTTCTCCTCCTGGTCGGTCAGCTTGTCGCCGGTGTTGAGAATGCCGCCACCGACATTGCCGCTGACCGCGAGACCGTCGCCGCCAGCCGTCTCGGGATTGGTGATCGTCTTGCCGTCCTTGTCAAAGGACTGGGTCGATGCCGAACCGGTGTTGATCGTGCCGTTGTTGGTGACGATACCGGTGATGTTGCCCGATAGCAGCATGCCGAGGCCGCCATCGCCGGTGGCGGCGATCTTGCCATCGTTCTTGATGTTGCCCGCGAGCGAACCGCGGGTGACGATGCCCACCGACTTGACGCCAGAAACGCTGATCGTGCCGCTGGTATCGTTGAGGATATCGCCGGTCATGCTGGCGCCGGTGTCCAGCAGGATGCCGATGTTGCCGCCGTCGACGGTCTTGTCGTCGCTGTCGATGCCGAGGGTGATCGTGCCCTTGTTGGTGACGGTGCTGGTCACGGAACCGGTGATGACGATGCCGCGGCCATCAATGCCCTTGGATTCGACGCGGCCCTTGTTATCGACCTTGTGGCTGCTGTCGATGAAGACGGCGGTGCCCTTGTCGACCACGACGCCGCCGTTGGATTCGATAAGGATGTTGCCGGGTCCGCCGCTTGCGTTGGAGGTTCTGACCGGCTCGGTCACCGTCTTCGTGATGGTCAGGTCCGCGGCCTCCGAAAGATCGGGCACGCCCATGGTGCTGGCGACCACGAGGCCACCGGCGATGGCGCAGCTGGCGCGCATTCGGCGGCGGGGTCGGACTTGGTACATTCAGAAGCCTCTCGGGTGGTTCAGACAGCGCAAGCGCAATCTCAACTGTTCATAGGGTAAATTGCAACGCCCAACTGCGCGAACCGCAGCCGGACGGGACGGATGAAGGGGAAAAGCGACGGGCGCCGGACGATCGTTGCTCCCCTGGCTTTTTTTCGGCCGCGCGCCCATACCCCGGCGCGCGGCAGTGGTTGCACAAGACGTAAGTATAGGGAAAGGATTCGCCGCAAGGGCCGGAAAAGAATCCGGGAGTGTGGCGAAAACGCATCACCTTTCAGGGTCATAACCCGATACCGCTTGACATCGGCCCGTCGCGGGCGCACTTACCCCTCAGATCACCGTGATCGCGCGATGCGCCGCAATGGCGTTTCCTTCCGGATGATCATCGAAAAACCCCGCTTCATTCCAGGTGCGCGTGGAAAAGGCAACACGCTGAGAGCGTCCGCGAACACCGCGTGCGCCCGGCGCAGAAGGATTCTGTTTTAGTGACGACCCATTTCACCGATCTCGGCCTCATCGAGCCGCTGCTGCGCGCTCTGGCAGCCGAGAACTATACCACCCCCACCCCCATCCAGGCCCAGGCCATTCCGCTGCTGCTGCAGGGCCGCGACCTGCTGGGCATCGCCCAGACCGGCACCGGCAAGACCGCCGCGTTCACCCTGCCCATGCTGCAGCGGCTGGCCGCCGAGAAGATCCAGGCGGCGCCGAAGACGGCGCGCGCGCTGATCCTCGCCCCGACCCGCGAGCTTGCGGTGCAGATCGCCGACAGCATCCGGGCCTATGGCGCACACATGAACCTGCGCCACACCGTCATCCTCGGCGGCGTCGGCCAGAACCCGCAGGTCAAGGCCATGGCGCGCGGCGTCGACATTCTCGTCGCCACGCCGGGCCGCCTGCTCGACCTGGTCAACCAGAAGCACATCAACCTGACCGGCACCGGCATCCTCGTGCTGGACGAAGCGGACCGCATGCTCGACATGGGCTTCATCCGCGACGTGCGCAGGATCGTCGCCCACCTGCCGCGCAAGCGCCAGTCGCTGTTGTTCTCGGCGACCATGCCGGCCGACGTGGCCAAGCTCGCCCAGGACATGCTGATCGAGCCGGTCCGCGTCGAGGTAACGCCCCAGGCGACCACCGTCGAGAAGATCGCCCAGAGCGTCTATTTCACCGATTCCGCCGGCAAGCAGTCGCTGCTGACCAGCCTGCTGCGTGACGAGGCGCTGACCAAGGTGATCGTGTTCACCCGCACCAAGCACCGGGCGAACCGCGTCGCCGAGCAGCTCAGCAAGTCGGGCCTGCCCGCCGATGCGATCCATGGCAACAAGTCGCAGAGCGCCCGGCAAGGCGCCCTCGACCGCTTCAAGTCCGGCGCGTCCCGCGTGCTGGTCGCCACCGACATCGCCGCCCGCGGCATCGACGTGGACGGCATCAGCCACGTGATCAATTTCGAGCTGCCGAACGAGCCGGAAAGCTACGTCCACCGCATCGGCCGCACCGCGCGCGCCGGCGCCGGCGGCATCGCCATCGCGTTTTGCGATCCGACCGAGCGGCCCTATCTGAAAAGCATCGAGAAGCTGATCCGGGTGCAACTTGCCGTCGCCGGATCGCCGCCCCGCGAGGTCGTGACCGAGCGCAGCGACGCCCCGCCGGCCCGCGAAGCCCGCCCGCAGCGGAGCGACTCAACGGCGGACTCGCGGCAGCCGGACGCCGGGCGCAACCCGAGCCGTCGCCGTCGCCGCCCGCGCCGCAATCCCATGCAAAAGGCGGCCTGACATCCCGCAAACCCGCGCTGCGGGCCGGCTTCCTGCCTGCAACGCGGCGCCGCGTCCGGCGAATTTTATTTGTGTTCGTCGATTTCCGGGATTATATCCGCAACATCAGTGACCTAAGACCCGGCTCATCTGCTTCGTCACCGACAGAGCTACCGATCTCCAGGACTTGAGCGAGCTGAGAAACCGTCCGCACCAGTTGGTGCGGATGGTCGTTATGCCATTATTGAAGAAAGCACTCTCTATGACCAACGGAACCGTGAAGTGGTTCAATGCGACCAAGGGCTATGGCTTCATCCAGCCGGACGATGGTTCGGCCGACGCCTTCGTCCACATCTCCGCCGTCGAGCGGGCCGGCCTGTCGGGCCTGCGTGAGGGCCAGAAGGTCTCTTACGAACTGACTCGTGGCCGCAACGGCAAAAGCTCAGCTGAAGAACTGAAGGTCCTCGGCTAACACGCCGGCGAACTGCAGGGAGGGTCTCACTCGTGAGCCCTCCAAGCGCCGCCCTTCTGCCCGGACCGCGCGGTTCGGGGCGCTGATAGACTTATTCCATAATTTCGCCTGAAAACCGCCTCAATTCGAGGCGGCTTTTTTCGTGTTTTGTCAGGATTCATTCCCCAAACGCGCCAGGTATTTGCGCGCCCGGCCCATGGCCATCAGCGGGAAGTAGTGTCGGTAGAGATTGTAGTTGATCATGAAGCCGCGGCTGAGTTCGATGGACTGACCGAGGCTCTCCTCGACGCCCTGGCCGAGATCGATGTGCCGGCCGAGGCCGTAGCCGGGGAAGCCGGTGCCGGTGTACTCGGCCTCGTCCCATGTCCCCTCGTTCTGGCGCGCCGTCAGATAGCCCAGCCCGGTCTCGACAACGGCGCGGTCCCCGGGCCGGCCGACGGCGAGCAGCGACATCAGCGCCCAGGCGGTCTGCGACGCGGTGCTGTCGCCCTTGCCGGCCAATGAGCGGTCCATATAGGAGCCGCAGGTCTCGCCCCAGCCGCCGTCCGCGTTCTGGTGGGCGATCACCCAGTCGGCGGCGCGGGTGACGTAGTCGGCGCGCATGTCCTCGCCCACCGCCTTGAGCGCCGGCAGCGCGGCCGAGGTGCCATAGACGTAGTTGACGCCCCAGCGGCCCCACCAGCTGCCATCCTTCTCCTGCTCCTTGCGCAGGAAGGCGACGCCGCGCTCGACCGCCGGATGGTGCCGGTCGTAGCCGAGCACGCCGAGGGCTTCGAGCACATGGGCGGTAACGTCGACGCTGGGCGGATCGAGCGCCTCGCCGAAGTCGCTGAACGGGATGCGGGTCAGGATCGCCGCGTCGTTGTCGCGGTCGAACGCCGCCCAGCCGCCGCCCCGGCACTGCATGGCGAGCACCCAGTTGACGGCCCGGCCGATCACCGCGTCGATGCCGCGCGCCTGCCATTTCGGGTCGCGCCGGTGCTTCGCCAGCACGATCAGCGCCACGGCGGTGTCGTCCACATCCGGATAGAACTGGTTGGCGTATTCGAACGCCCAGCCGCCGGGCGCGACGCCCTTCACCTTCTGCGACCAGTCGCCGTAGTAGCGGACCTCGTTGTCGAGCAGCCAGCCGATGGCCTTGTCGGCGGCCGGCGCATGCTCGTCCAGTGCCTCGCAGTCCTCCATGGCCAGCAGGGTCAGCACCGTGTCCCACACCGGCGACACCGACGCCTGGATGTTGACGGCGCCATCCGTTTCGTAGCACCAGCGCGGGTCGTGCAGCGCCGCCAACCCCTTGGCCATGACAGGATGGCCCATGGGATAGCCCTCGATGTGCAGCGCCAGCAGGCTGTAGATCCATGGCGGCTGGATGCCGCCCCAGGCGCCGTCGGCATCCTGGTGCCTGATTATCCATTCCAGCACGCGGGCGATGGCCGCCTCGCGGCCCGGGATCAGCGTGCGGGTCTGGGCGCCGTGCAGGATCGCATCGGTGCCCATGAAGAACTGTTCCCAGGTGAACGGCCTGATCTTCTTGGGCAACGAATAGTCGAACGACGCACGGCCGCCGGGGAACAGTTCGTCGAGCGTGCGGCCCTTGCCCAGCGGGCGCGCGGGACGCCTCGCCGACAGTACGGCGATGGGCATCAGCGTCGCCCGCGCCCAGGACGCGAAATTGTAGATGCTGAACGGGAACCACAGCGGGAAACGGATCACTTCCGGCGGGATGTTGGGGGTCTTGTCCCACGGCCATTCGCCGATCAGCGCCAGCCAGTAGCGGGTGAACACCCGCACATTGCGCAGGCCGCCCCTGGCGAAGATCCACTCGCGCGCCTTCGCCATCGCCGGATCATCGGCCGCCATGCCCATGCAGCGCAGCGCCGCGTAGCTTTCGACGGTGGCGTTGATGTCGCCGGCGGGCGCGCCATGATAGATGCACCACGACCCGTCCTCGCGCTGGCCGCGCAGGATCGATGTCTTCAGCCCTTCCCGGTGCGGATGGTCGTGCAGCCCTAGGAAGTGCAGCGCCAGGATCCACTCGGCTTCCATGCAGGCGTTGGTCTGCAGCTTGCCGACCCAGTAGCCGTCCGGATGCTGCGTCGACACCGACCACGCGAACCCGTCACGGATCGCGCCGCGCAAAATGTCGTCCATGGCCGGGCCGGTCAGCGGGGTTTCGACGTTCATTCGCCGGTTTTGGGTCAGCGGTTCCCTTGTGTCAAGAAACTGCTAACGTTCTACATCACCACAGACAGGGGAGACCATCCATGCCGCGTTTCGTTCTCATCGGGCTCTGCGAGCCGCCCAGCGCCGACAAGCAGGCGCAGTTCGACGAGTGGTTCGTCGACCAGCACATCGAGGACACGGCCCATTGCCCCAACTTCGTGCGCGGCAGCGTGTTCAAGCTGGCGGGCGCCCATCTGGGCAGCCAGACCGTGTCGGGCTATCTGTCGCTCTACGAGGTCGAGGCGCCCAGCTACGAGGAAGCCGAGAAGGTGCTGAACGAGTGGCAGCGCGATCCCAACGCCTGGGAAGGCCGCCAGAAGCACCTGGATACGGCCGCGAAGTTCGGTGCGATGCCGCTC
>CAMBYA010000025.1 GCA_945872035.1 Rhizobium sp. Q54 | reverse complement strand
CTTGACGATGATGGCGCCCGCCGCCACGTCCCACGGCTTCAGGTCCAGCTCCCAGTAGCCCTCGTAGCGGCCCGCCGCCACATAGGCCAGGTCCAGCGCGGCCGCGCCATAGCGGCGGATGCCGGAGGTTCGGGCCATGAAGATCTCGGCCAGGGCCAGGAACTCACGGTGGTTGCCGCGGCCGTGATGCGGGATGCCGGTCGCGAGCACCGCTTCGGACAGGTCCGAGCGGCCGGATACGCGAAGCCGCTTGTCGTTCATCCAGGCGCCGCGGCCGCGCTCGGCCCAGAACATCTCGTTCTTGATCGGGTCGTAGATCACGCCGGCCAGGATCTCGCCGTTGCTCTCGTAGCCGATGGAAATGGCGAAGTGCGGAATGCCGTGCAGGAAGTTGGTGGTGCCGTCGAGCGGATCGATGATCCAGCGCTGGGTCTTGTCGGCGCCTTCCTTCGCGCCCTGTTCTTCCATCAGGAAGCCAAAATCGGGCCGCGCCTTGCTCAGCTCCCGGTGGAGGGTTTTCTCGGCCTTCAGGTCGGCCATGGAAACGAAGTCAGACGGACCCTTCTTGGACACCTGCAGCTGCTCGACCTCGCCGAAGTCGCGGGCGAGCTGCGGGCCGGCCTTCAGGGCGGCACCGACCATGACGTTGATGATGGCGGATTTGACGGCCATTCTTTTGCTTATGCTCTTTCGGAATAGGAGAAAGTTTCGGTATTGACGACGATCCGGTCGCCGATGCCGATGAACGGCGGCACGGAGACGCGCACGCCGTTCTCCAGGATCGCCGGCTTGTAGGAGTTCGCCGCGGTCTGGCCGCGCACGACAGGCTCGGTCTCGGTGACTTCCAGCGTCACCTTGTCGGGCATGCGCATGGACAGCGGTTCGTCCTCGTAGAACTCGATCTCGACGGCCATGCCGTCCTGCAGGAACACCACCTGCTCGCCGGCCAAATCGCGGGCGACGGTGATCTGCTCGTAGTTCTCGGTGTTCATGAACGTCAGGTTGTCGTCGTCGCCATAAAGATACTGGAACGGCCGCAGCTCGAGCTGGACCCGCTCGACGGCTTCGGCGGCGCGGAAGCGCTCGTTCAGCTTCGATCCGTCGCGGATGTTCTTCAGTTCCACCTGCAGGTAGGCGCCGCCCTTGCCGGGCTGGGTGTGCTCGGTCTTTACCGCCCGCCACAAGCCGCCATTGTGCTCGATGATGTAGCCGGGCTTGACCGCGTTGCCGTTGACTTTCATGACCTGAACCGTGCCTTCCGCGCTGTCCCGAAGCGGCGCGGACTATAGGAGGATGGGTTGGGAGTCGCAACGACGGGATGTCGCGGTCAGCCGGTGATCTCGTCGAAGATGGCATTGAAGCGCCTTACCGCTTCTTCCGGACCGCTCTCGTATCCCCAGACACCGGCCGCCACCGCGATAAAATCGGCACCGGCTTCGACCAGCGGGCGGCAGTTCTCCGCCGTGATGCCGCCGATGGCGACGCAGGGGATCTCCATCAGTTCCTGCCACCAGATCAGCAGGTCGAGGCCGGCGGTGGATTTGGGGGTCTTGGTGGTGGTCGGGAAGAACGCGCCGAACGCCACGTAGTCGGCACCGGCCTCGCCGGCCACCATGGCGAGGTGCCGGCTGTCGTGGCAGGTCACGCCGATGATGGCGTCCGGCCCCAGCAGCTTGCGGGCGTCCTTGTAGGACATGTCCTCCTGCCCGACATGGCAACCATCGGCGCCGACCGCGGCGGCGATCCGGGGGTCGTCGTTGATCAGCAGCGCGACATCATAGGCCTGGCAGATCGGCAGGAGGATCTCCGCCGCGCGGCGCACCTCGTCCTCGGGGACTTCCTTGAGGCGGAGCTGGAGGCAGGCCGCGTCGCCGGCGTCCAGCGCCTTCGCCAGGGTCTCGGAAAACGGGACGGGATCGATCCGCGGCGGCGTGATCAGGTAGAGCCGCGTGCGCTCTCGTCCCGCGCCGCTCATTCCTTGCCCTGATAGATGCGGATGATGGTGTTGAGCATGGCGATGGCTTCGTCACGCGGGCGCTGGAAGGTGTTGCGGCCGATGATCGAGCCGTTGCCGCCGCCGTCGCGGATGGCGCGGGCGTCGTCATAGACCGAATCCGCGCCCTTGGTCGCGCCGCCCGAGAACACCACGATGCGGCGGCCGTTGAATGACGACTGCATCACGTGCTTCACGCGGGTAGCCATGCTCGACAGGTCGATCTTCTGCTTCTCGTAGACCGCCCTGGCTTCCTTCTGCTCCAGATGATCGCTGGGCAGCTTCACCTTGATGATGTGGGCGCCGAGCAGGGCGGCCATGTGCGCGGCATAGGCGCAGATGTCCATGGCGGTCTCGCCTTCCTTGGAGATGGCGCCGCCGCGCGGGTAGGACCAGATCACCACGGCAAGGCCCACGGACTTGGCCTCGTCGGCCATCTCGCGGATCTCTTCCATCATCTCGAAGCAGTATTCCGAACCCGGATAGATGGTGAAGCCGATGGCCGAGCAGCCCAGCCGCAGCGCGTCGTTGACGCTGCCGGTGATGGCCTGGTCCTTGGCGTCGGCCAGCGAGTTGGACGAGTTGACCTTCAGGATGGTCGGGATCTGGCCGGCGAAGGTGTCGGCGCCCGCTTCCATCATGCCCAACGGCGTGGCGAAGGCATTGAGGCCCGCGTCGATGGCGAGCTGGAAGTGATAGTGTGGGTCGTAGGCGGCCGGGTTCGGCGCGAAGCTGCGCGCCGGGCCGTGCTCGAATCCCTGGTCGACCGGCAGGATGACCAGCTTGCCCGTGCCGCCAAGCTTGCCGGTCATCAGGATGCGGTTCAGGTTGGCCTTGGTGCCGGGATTGTCGGACTCGTAGTAGCCCAGGATCTGCTTGACGATGCGGGAGCTTTTCATGTGTGTCTTCCTCGACCCAGGTGTTCTCGAATACTGTTGGTTCGCCGCGGCTTTCGGACGGCAAGGCTAAGACGCCTTGCCTGAAATCGCTAGGCCTGCAACGCCTTCACTCCCGGCAGTTCCTTGCCCTCGACCCATTCGAGGAACGCGCCGCCGGCGGTGGAGACGTAGCTGAAATCCTGAACGACGCCGGCATTATGCAGCGCCGAAACCGTGTCGCCGCCGCCTGCCACCGACAGCAGGTTGCCGTCGCGGGTCAGCCGGGCGGCCTCGCGCGCCAGTGCCACGGTGCCGACGTCGAAGCCGCGGATCTCGAACGCGCCGAGCGGACCGTTCCACAACAGCGTCTTGCAGCGGCGCAGCACGTGCTTCAGTTCCTCGATGGTGTCGGAGCCGACGTCGAGGATCATGTCGTCGTGCTCGACCTCGCGCACCGGCACCTCGCGTACCGGCACATTGGCCGCCAGTTCCTGCGCCACGACCGCATCGATCGGCAGCATGATCTTGCAGGCGGTGGTGCGCGCGCGGGCGAGGATCTCAAGCGCCTTGTCCTTCAGATCCTTCTCGCACAGCGACGCGCCCACATCGACGCCCTTGGCGTAGAGGAAGGTGTTGGCCATGCCGCCGCCGATGATCAGGTAGTCCATCTTGTTGACGAGGGCGCCCAGCACGTCGAGCTTGGTCGATACCTTGGAGCCGCCGATGATCGCCGCGACCGGACGGTCCGGGTTGTGCAGCGCCTTCTCCAGCGCCTCGAGCTCGGCCTGCATGGACAGGCCGGCGGCAGACGGCAGCAGCCGGGTGATCGCCTCGACGCTGGCATGCGCCCGGTGCGATACCGAGAAGCCGTCATTGACGTAGGCGTCGCCCAGCTCGGCCAGCTTGGAGGCGAACGCCTCGCCATTGGCTTCCTCGCCGGCGTGGTAGCGCAGGTTCTCCAGCAGCACAACGTCGGCGCCGCCCTTGACCACCTTGAGCGCTTCGGGGCCGATGCAGTCCTCGGCGAAGGCCACCGGCCGACCGAGCGCCCGTGACAACGGCTCGGCGATCGGCCGCAGCGAGGCTTCCGGCGACCGCTTGCCCTTGGGGCGGCCGAAATGGGACAGCACCACGACCTTGCCGCCCCTCGCGAGGATGGCCTTGAGGGTAGGCACCACCGAGCGGATGCGGGTGTCGTCGCTGACCTCGCCATCCCGCATGGGGACGTTGAGGTCGGCGCGGACCAGCACGGTCTTGCCGGCGACGTCCAGGTCGTCGAGGGTGCGGAAGCGCTTCAGACCGCTGTCGGCCATTCGGGTCAGCCCAGGCTGGCCATGATGCGGGCGGTGTCCGACATGCGGTTGGAGAAACCCCACTCGTTGTCGTACCAGCTCAGCACCCGCACCAGCTTGCCCGAGACAACCTGGGTCTGGGTCAGATCGAAGCTGGAGCTCGCCGGGTTGTGGTTGAAGTCGATGGAGACGCAGGGCTCGTCGACCGCGTTCAGCACCTGGGCCAGCGCGTCGTTGCCGCCCGCCGCCTTCTTGATCGCCTCGTTGATCTCCTCGGCGCTGGTCTCGCGCTTGGCGATGAACTTCAGGTCGATCATCGAGACGTTCGGCGTCGGCACGCGGATCGAGGTGCCGTCCAGCTTGCCCTTCAGCTCCGGCAGCACCAGGCCGACGGCCTTGGCGGCGCCGGTGGTCGACGGGATCATCGACATGGCGGCGGCGCGGGCGCGGCGCGGATCCTTGTGCAGGGTGTCGACCAGGCTCTGGTCGCCGGTGTAGGCGTGGACCGTGGTCATGAAGCCGGCCTCGATGCCGATCGCCTCATGCAGCACCTTGGCGACCGGCGCCAGGCAGTTGGTGGTGCACGACGCGTTGGAGATGATCCGGTGGCCGGCCTCGATCTTGTCGTGGTTGACGCCGTAGACAGTGGTGAGGTCGATGTCGGTGCCGGGCGCCGAGATCAGCACCTTCTTCGCGCCGGCGTCGAGGTGGAGACGGGCCTTGTCACCCGAGGTAAAGATGCCGGTGCACTCGAACGCGATGTCCACGTTCAGCTCCTTCCACGGCAGCTTGGACGGGTCGCGCTCGGAGGTGATGCGGATCGGACCCTGGCCCACGTCCATGGTGTTGCCGTCGACCTTGATCGGCGCCGGGAACGGGCCGTGGACGCTGTCGTACTTCAGCAGGAACGCGTTGTCCTGAACCGAGCCCAGATCGTTGATGCCGACGACCTGGATGTCGCTCTTGCTGTTCTCGATGATCGCCCGCAGCACGAGGCGGCCGATGCGGCCGAAACCATTGATGGCAACCCGAACCGTCATGTCACTTCTCTCCGATCTAGAAACTTCTTGTTACAGACGCGCCTTGGCCTCGGCGGCAACCTTGTCGGCGGTGATGCCGAAATGCTCGTACAGCGCCTTGATCGGCGCCGAAGCGCCGAAACCGCTCATGCCGACGAAACCACCTTCGGTGCCGACAAACCGCTCCCAGCCCTGGCGGACGCCCGCCTCGACGGCGACCCTCGCCGTGCCTTCGCCCAGCACCTGCTTCTGGTAGGCGGCGGGCTGGCGTTCAAATAGTTCGAAGCACGGCACGGACACCACGCGGGTGGGAATGCCTTCGGCCTGCAGTCTGGCGCGGGCGTCGACGGCGATCGCCACTTCCGAGCCGCTGGCGAACAGGGTGACCTTCGCCGCACCATCGGCCGGCATCAGTTCGTAGGCGCCCTTCGCGCACAGGTTCTCTTTCTCGACCGTCAGGCGCTGCTGCGGCAGGTTCTGGCGGCTCAGCGCCAGGATCGAGGGCGTGTGTGTCGATTCGAGGGCGATCTGCCAGCATTCGGCGGTCTCGACCACGTCGGCCGGACGCATGACGTCCAGGTTCGGCATGGCCCGGAGGCTCGCCAGGTGCTCGACGGGCTGATGCGTCGGGCCATCCTCGCCCAGGCCGATGGAGTCGTGGGTCATGACGTAGATGACCCGCAGCGCCATCAGCGCCGACAGGCGGATCGCCGGGCGGCAATAGTCGGTGAACACCATGAAGGTGCCGCTGTAGGGGATCAGTCCCCCATGAAGGGCGATGCCGTTCATGGCCGCGGCCATGCCGTGCTCGCGGATGCCGTAATGGATGAACGAGCCGGCGAAGTCGCCCGGTTTCACCACACCCTGGCCTTTGGTCTTGGTGTTGTTGGAGCCGGTGAGATCGGCCGAGCCGCCGATGGTTTCGGGGACGACGGCGTTGATCACCTCGAGCGCCATTTCGGACGCCTTGCGGGTGGCGACGCTGGCGGGCTTGGCGACCAGGCCGGCGATGCAGTCCTTGATCGCGGCGTCGAGGCCTTGCGGCAACTCGCCGCGCTGGCGGCGCTCGAATTCGGCGCGCTTGCCCGCTTCGATGCCGGCCATGCGGCCCTGCCAGGCCTGGAACGCCGTTGCGCCGCGGGCGCCGGCGGAACGCCAGGCAGCCATGATGTCGCCGGGAATCTCGAACGGCGCGGACGCCCAGCCCATGTGCTCGCGGGCGGCGGCCACTTCCTTGTCGCCCAGCGCGGCGCCGTGCGTGGCCGACGTGCCCTGCACGTTGGGCGCGCCATAGCCGATGATGGTGCGGCAGGCGATCATGGTCGGCCGGTCCGATGACTTCGCCGCCTGGATCGACCCGGCGACCGCGTCCGGGTCGTGGCCGTCGACGGCCAGCGTGTTCCAGCCGGCGGCACGGAAGCGGGCGGCCTGGTCCTCCGAGCTGCTGAGCTCGACCGGACCGTCGATGGTGATGCGGTTGTCGTCCCACAGCACGATCAGCTTGCTGAGGTTCAGGTGGCCCGCCAGCGAGATCGCCTCCTGGCTGATGCCTTCCATCAGGCAGCCATCGCCGGCCAGCACATAGGTGTGGTGGTCGACGATATCGTCGCCAAACCGGGCGGCCAGCAACCGCTCGGCCAGCGCCATGCCCACGGCGGTGGCGATGCCCTGGCCCAGCGGGCCGGTTGTGGTCTCGATCCCCGCGGCGTGGCCGAATTCCGGGTGGCCGGCGCAGGGGCTGCCGAGCTGGCGGAAGTTACGGATGTCGTCCATGGAGATGCTGTCGTACCCGGTCAGGTGCAGCAGCGAATACAGCAGCATGGAGCCGTGGCCGGCCGACAGCACGAAGCGGTCGCGGTCGGCCCAGTCGGGATGCGCCGGATCGTATTTCAGGAACTGGGTGAACAGCACCGTGGCGACGTCGGCCATGCCCATGGGCATGCCGGGATGCCCCGAGTTTGCGGCCTGGACCGCGTCCATGGAAAGGGCCCGGATGGCGTTGGCCATATCCCGGCTGGGGACCATCTGGACGGCTGTCTGGTTCATCGAGCGGTGTGTTCTCCGAGGGCGGGAATCTGCCGGTCCCGCAGGTGGCGCCACAATACTCAGGAACATCCTCAGGTCAACCGCGAACCGGGACCCCCTGAAGGGGCATGACAAGTGCTATCGCTTGGGGCTATCATGTAAGGCGAGAAATAAGTTATAAGCCATTGATCAACAGTAGAAGAGGCAGGGCAGGCGCCATGGCGACCAACCCGGAATCGGTGGAAGCACTCACGGAAGCGACAGCACGGCTCAAGGCCGCGCTGGACCGTTTGAATCGGGCGGTCGCCGCCCGTAACGATGCCGCGTCATCGGCCGACGCGGAGCGGCTGCGCGGCGAATGCGATCAGCTCCGATCGGAAAACACCGCGCTAAGGCAGCGGCTGGCGCTGGCGGAAGCCAAGAACCGTTCGCTGGAGGAGCGCAATACGCAGGCGGCTGGACGTCTCGACGACGTCATCGGATCGCTGCGCCGGGCGCTGGCGGGATAGGGAGACAGCCATGCCCCAGGTAACGCTCACCATCAATAACGCGCCCTACCAGTTCACCTGCAACGAAGGCGAGCAGGACCGCCTGCTCGAGTTGGCGCAGCTGCTCGACGTCAAGGTGACCCAGCTGGCCCGCGCAATCGGTCAGGTCGGCGAGGCAAAGCTGATCCTGATGGCCAGCCTCATCGCCCTGGACGAAGCCAGCGAAAACGGCGGTTCCTCGCTGTCTCGCGGCGACCTCGTGTCCCATCTCGGCGACATGGACACGCTGGCCGCGCAGATCGAGCATATTGCCGCCCGCATGGAAAGCGCCTAAGTAAGAGGGGCAGTGGGTACTGCGCTTCTCGAAGACGTGCATATTCCCTGGGGCGATACCAACCTCGACGGGAGCTGTCTCTGGTGGAACCTTGGTTCTGCTACGCGGCGCCCACCTGTACACACAGGCCACAGAGGAATTTCCAAGTTCTACGGCCGCGGCGGTCCCACTGCGCTTTTGACCGCAACTCGATGACCATGCAGAGCAAGACCGATCTCCGCCGGGAAGCGGCGGCGGCCCGAACAGCACTGGCGCGCGCCGCCGGCGACATCGGCGTCCGGCTGGTCACGTCCTTTGCATCCGCCGTACTGCTCAGGCCCTGCCGGATCGTCGCCGGCTATCATCCTTTCCGCGACGAGGCCGATCCCCTGCCGGTCCTGCGCTTCCTCGCGTCGTCAGGCTGGACCTGTGCGCTCCCCGTGCCCGCCGACCAGCAGGAGGGCCTGATATTCCGGTCGTGGATACCGGGCGGTCCGCTCGTCACCGGCCGCTACGGCATTCCCCATCCCCCCGAAACGAACGAGGCGGTGCGTCCCGATGTTGTCCTCGTGCCGCTTCTCGCCTATGACGGGGCCGGTCGGCGCCTGGGATACGGCGCCGGCTATTACGACCGGGCGCTCGCCGGCCTGCGGCGCACCGGGCCCGTGCTCGCCGTCGGCATCGCCTATGCCGGCCAGCGCGTCGCCTCGGTGCCGACACAGGCCTATGATCAGCTGCTCGACATGGTGGTGACCGAGCAGGGCGCCGTGGACTTCAGAAAGGCCGATTCGTGAAGCTTGCGTATTTCGGGGATATCGTCGGCCGGGCGGGGCGCGACGCGCTGATCGACCGTCTGCCCGGCATCCGCGAACGGCTGGACCTGGATTTCGTCGTCGCCAACGGCGAGAACGCCGCCGGCGGCTTCGGCATCAGCCAGGACATCGCCAACCGGCTGCTGCAGACCGGCGTCGACGTCATCACTGGCGGCAACCACAGCTGGGACCAGCGCGAGATCATCGACATCATGGACCAGCAGCCCCGGCTGCTGCGCCCCGCGAACTTTCCCGAGGGGACGCCGGGTCACGGGCACGGCCTGTTCATGGCGCGCGGCGGCCAGACGGTGGCCATCGTCAACGTCATGGGCCGGATCTTCATGGATCCGCTGGACGATCCTTTTCGTGCGGTGGACACCGCGCTGAGCGAATACACGCTCGGGCGTCGCGCCGACTTCGTGCTGGTCGACATCCACGCCGAGGCGACCTCGGAAAAGATGGCCATGGGCCATTTCGCCGATGGACGCGCCACGCTGGTGGTCGGCTCGCACAGCCACGTGCCCACCGCCGACGCGCAGATCCTGCCCGGCGGGACGGCCTACCAGACTGACGCCGGCATGTGCGGCGACTACAATTCGGTGATCGGCATGGAGAAGGAAGAACCGCTCCGGCGCTTCACCACCAAGATCGCCGGCGGCCGGTTCCAGCCGGCGAACGGCGAGGCGACGCTCTGCGGTGTCTATGTGGAAAGCGACGAACGCACCGGCAAGGCGGTGCGGATCGCGCCGCTCCGGATCGGCGGGAGGCTTGCCGAAAGCTGGCCGTAGCCTCTATTGCGGTCCCACAACAAGGCCATAATTCCAAGGTATCTGGGGATGCCGTTCACGCGCAATCGGATGTGAATTAGCTGCCCGACCCCACAATATCTGGTATAAGTAAGGGCAAATCACCGCGCGGCCCAACGGCCGCCGCACAGGTTGAAAACCAGAAAAACACGAGTCGAGCAGAGACGATGGCGGGTCATTCCAAATTCAAGAACATCATGTTCCGCAAAGGCGCCCAGGACGCCAAGCGGTCCAAGCTCTTCAGCAAGCTGGCCAAGGAAGTCACCGTGGCGGCGAAGATGGGTGGTCCGGATCCCGCGTCGAACGCGCGGCTGCGCGCGGCGATCGCCGCGGCCAAGGCGCAGAGCATGCCCAAGGACAACATCGACCGCGCCGTCAAGCGCTCCACCGCGTCCGACCTGGAGAACTACGAGGAGATCCAGTACGAGGGCTTCGGCCCGGGCGGCGTGTCCGTGATCGTCGAGGCGCTGACCGACAACCGCAACCGCACCGCATCGGAAGTGCGCGCCAAGTTCTCCAAGAACGGCGGCAACCTGGGTGCGTCGGGCAGCGTGTCGCATGCCTTCGACCGGGTCGGCATGCTGAAATATCCGGCCAAGGCCGGCTCGGCCGAGAAGGTGTTCGAGGCGGCGCTGGAAGCCGGCGCCGACGACTGCCAGTCCGATGAGGACGGCCACGAGATCACCTGCGCCGTCGAGGAATTCGCCGCCGTGCGCGACGCGCTCGAGGCGGCATTGGGCGAGGCCGTGGAAGCGCGGCTGATCTGGAAGCCGCAGACCACCGTGCAGGTCGACGGCGACAGCGCGGCCAGCCTGATGAAGATGCTGGGCGCGCTCGACGACGACGACGACGTCCAGAACGTCTATGCGAATTTCGAGATGTCCGACGAGGTGATGGAAGGGCTCAGCGCGTAGGGAATGGCAGACAGCGTCCGACTGATCGGGCTCGATCCCGGCCTGCGGTGTACCGGATGGGGCGTCATCGACGCCTCCGGCAACCGTTTGCGGCACGTTGCCAACGGCAGTGTGCGGTCGGACGACGGCGCCAGCCTGGCCGAGCGCCTCGCCCAGATCTTTGCCGGACTGAACGCGGTCCTTGATGCCTGGCGGCCGGATTTCGCCGCCGTGGAGGAAACCTTCGTCAACAAGAATCCCGGATCGACCCTGAAGCTTGGCCAGGCGCGCGGCATCGCCATGCTGGCGCCGGCGCTCCGCGGCATCCCCGTGGCCGAATACGCACCCAACCAGGTGAAGAAGTCGGTGGTCGGCGTTGGTCACGCGGCCAAGGAGCAGATCCACATGATGGTGGGCATCCTGCTGCCTGGGGTGGACCTGGCCGGGCCGGATGCGGCCGACGCGCTGGCCGTCGCCATCTGCCACGCGCATCTGGTCCGCAGCGGCGCCACCATCGCCGCCCGGGTGTCGGCCTCGTTCGGCGGCGCGGTGCGGCCATGATCGCGCGGTTGAAGGGCATCCTGGACGAAATCGGCGACGATTGGGCGATTATCGATGTCGGTGGCGTGGGTTACTTCGTGTTCTGTCCCGGAAAAACGCTGCAAGGTCTGCAAAAAATTGGAGAATCTGTCGTTCTGCATATTGAGACCCACGTACGCGAAGACCACATCCACCTCTACGGTTTTCTGACAGGTGGCGAAAAAGAGTGGTTTGGGCGGCTGCTGAATGTGCAGGGCGTGGGCGCGAAGGTGGCGCTGGCGATCCTGTCGGTGCTGACCCCGGCCGAGATCGGGCAGGCCATCGCGGCTCAGGACAAGACCATGATCGGCCGCGCCAATGGCGTGGGGCCGAAGCTGGCGACCCGCATCGTCACCGAGCTGAAGGACAAGGTGTCGGCCTTCGAGGGCTTCGAGGCATCGCCGGCCGTGTCCAGCAAGCCGTCGGGCGGCAGCCTTGCGGCGGATGCGGTCTCGGCGCTGGTCAATCTCGGCTACCGGCAGGCCGACGCCATGGGCGCGGTGGCGCGGGCGGGCCGGGCGCAGGGCGGCGAGGCGACGCTGGAAGCCCTGATCCGCGGCGGCCTGAAGGAGCTGGCCGGATGAGCGCCTCCGCCGGCGAGGACCGCATGATCGGCGCGCTCAAGCGCGACGAGGACGCGTTCGAGGCGGCGATCCGCCCGGCGCGCTTCGCCGAGTTCATCGGCCAGCGGCAGGCGACCGACAATCTGTCGGTGTTCATCCAGGCCGCACGCAGCCGTGGCGAGGCGCTCGACCACGTCCTGCTGGCCGGCCCGCCCGGTCTGGGCAAGACCACCCTGGCGCAGATCGTCGCCCGCGAGCTGGGCGTCAACTTCCGCGCCACCTCGGGTCCGGTCATCGCCAAGGCCGGCGAACTGGCCGCGCTGCTCACCAATCTGCAGGAAAACGACCTGCTGTTCATCGACGAGATCCACCGGCTGGCGCCGGCCGTCGAGGAAATCCTCTATCCGGCGATGGAGGACTTCCAGCTCGACCTGATCATCGGCGAAGGCCCGGCGGCGCGCTCGGTGCGCATCGACCTGCCGCGCTTCACGCTGGTCGGCGCCACGACCCGGTCGGGCCTGCTGACCACGCCGCTGCGCGACCGCTTCGGCATCCCGGTGCGACTGGAGTTCTACGACGTGGACGACCTGTGCGCGATCGTCGAGCGCGGCGCCCGGGTGATGAACTTCACCCTCACCCGGGACGGCGCCGTGGAGATCGCCCGACGCTCGCGCGGCACGCCCCGCGTCGCCGGCCGGCTGCTGCGCCGGGTGCGCGACTTTTCCGAGGTCGCCGGCCACGGCCTGGTCGACGCGGCTATGGCCGACACGGCGCTGACCCGGCTGGAGGTGGACGGCCGCGGCCTCGACGCCATGGACCGGCGCTATCTGCGCTGCATCGGTGTCGATTTCGGCGGCGGTCCGGTCGGCATCGAGACCATCGCCGCCTCGTTGTCCGAGCCGCGCGACGCTATCGAGGACATCATCGAGCCCTATCTCCTGCAGCAGGCGTTCATCCAGAGGACACCGCGCGGGCGTATCCTGACCCCGGCCGCCTACCGGCACCTGGGCCTGGCCGCGCCGGCCACCATGCCGTCGGCGCAGCTCAGCCTGCCCACTGATGGCCTGAAGGTGGGTGAAGAGGATGTCTGACTGGATGTCCGGCACAGTCGACCAAGGCGTGCACCGGTTTCCGGTGCGCGTCTATTTCGAGGATACGGATACGGCCAGGATGGTCTATCACGCCAACTATCTGCGCTATATGGAGCGGGCCCGCACCGAATTGCTGCGGCTGGCCGGCGTCAGCCAGTACGAGACCATGAGCGGTGAGGGCGCCGGCGTCATGGGCTTTGCCGTCAAGAGCTGCCAGGTCGAGTTCCGCGCGCCCGCGCGCCTCGACGACCTGCTCGAGGTCCGCACCGTCAACAACGGCGTCGGCGCGGCCTATATCGACTTCGGCCAGGACATCTGGCGCGATGATACACCCATCGCCGAGGCGCGGGTCCGCGTCGTCTGCCTGGACGGCAAGGGCAAGCCGCGCCGGCAGCCGGCAGACCTCGTCGCCCGGCTCAAAACCATGCTTCCAACACGAGATACCGCAAAGGCCTGACCATGGAACCAGAAGTAACGCAAGCGGCTTTGGAGGGTACGGCGCCCGCGCACGACCTGTCGATCATCGGGCTGATCCTGCATGCCGACATCATCGTCCAGACGGTGTTGCTGCTGCTGGTGCTTGCCTCGCTGTGGTCGTGGGCGATCATCTTCGACAAGATCGGCCGCTACCGTAAGGTGAGCGCCGAAGCGGACACCTTCGAGGACGAATTCTGGTCCGGCCGCTCGCTGGAGGAGTTGTACGACCGGCTGCAGGGGCGCGCGAGCCATCCCATGGCGCTGCTGTTCCTGGTCGCGATGCGGGAATGGCAGCGGTCCATCGGCAAGACCAACGTGGTCACGTCGGGCGCGCGGCTGCAGGAGCGCATCGCCCAGGTCATGCGCCTGACCCTGAACCGCGAGGTCGAGCGGCTCGAGCGCTATCTGGGCTTTCTGGCAACCGTCGGCTCCACGGCGCCTTTCATCGGCCTGTTCGGCACGGTGTGGGGCATCATGAACAGCTTCCAGGCCATCGGCGCCTCGTCCGATACCAGTCTCGCGGTGGTGGCTCCCGGCATCGCCGAGGCGCTGTTCGCCACCGCCGTGGGTCTGGTCGCGGCGATTCCCGCGGTCATCGCCTATAACAAGTTCGCCGCCGACATGGAGCGCTTCGCCAACCGGCTCGAGGGCTTCGTGGACGAATTCAACACCATCCTGTCGCGTCAGATCGACGAGGGGCAGGCCTGATGGGCGCCGACCTCAAAAGGCGGGGCGGCGGCCGGCACAAGGGCAAGTACGCGCCCATGGCGCAGATCAACGTGACGCCGTTCGTCGACGTCATGCTGGTGCTGCTGATCATCTTCATGGTCGCGGCCCCGATGCTGACCGTGGGCGTGCCGGTACAACTGCCGGAAACCGCAGCCACCGCCCTGCCGACCGAACAGGAAGAACCGCTGACCATCACCATCACGGCGGATGGCCGGCTGATGATCCAGACCACCGAAACCCCCGAGGGCGA
>CAMBYA010000024.1 GCA_945872035.1 Rhizobium sp. Q54 | reverse complement strand
GACGTGGAAGCAGCCGGCGTCGCGCAGCCCGGGGTTCCACCCCTCCTTCGCCGCCCAGCCGACGATGAGGTCGAGTTCGGGGCGGGTCGCGGTGCGGACGATGAAATCGGCCATCGCCTCAGCTCAGGTCGATGACGTCGGGGCCGGGCGTCTTCTCGAACAGCCTGGCTTCCAGATCGGCGCGGCGCTCCAGCGCGGCGCGCTGGTTGACGTAGCCCTTCTCGGTGATCTCGTGGTTTTCCATGGACGGCGGCTCGACCATCAGCAGCGCCCGCTGGATGCGGGTGGACGAGCCCGGCCTGGTCTTGTTGTGCGCTGCGAGGCCGTCGCGGATGTGCTGGACGACTTTCGGATGGCGGATCAGGTCCGCCACCGGCAGGTCGTCGCCGACGCCGGCGATCTTGCGGCACGCGGCCACGTTGGGCCACAGCAGGCTGCCGACGAAATCCTTGTCGTGGCCGGCGATCAGATTGTCGGCCACGGCGGGCGCGCAGGCGTCGTTCACCTGGACCCGCAAGGTGCCCACGGACACGAAGGTGCCCGAGGTCAGCTTGAAGTCCTCGACGACGCGGCCGTTGAAGCGCAGGCCCTGGTTGATGTCATCTTCGTCGACCAGCGCCAGTGCGTCGCCGATCTTGTAGAAGCCTTCCTCGTCGAACGCCTCGGCGGTCTTCTCGGGCTGGCGGTAATAGCCGGTGAAGATGTTCGGGCCCTTCACCCGCACCTCCAGCTTGTCGCCGTTGGGCACCAGCTTCAGCGTGGTGCCGGGCATGGGCAGGCCCACATTGCCGGTGCCCTCGATGGGCCAGTGCAGCTTCGACGACACCGGGCCGGTCTCGGTCGAGCCCCAGCCGGTGCGGAACAGCAGCCGCTGTCCGGTCTCGCGCACCGCCAGGTCCTGGTAGCGCTGCCAGATCTCGTGCGGCAGGCTGGCGCCGCCATAGCCCAGCTTGCGGACACTGGAGAAGAAGTGGCGGGCGAGCGCCTTGTCTTCCTCCAGCGCATGCACGACCAGCGCGTGGCCGGCGGCGACGGACAGGTACTCGGTCGGCGCGACCTCGCGCAGATTCTCCACCGTGCGGCCGAGGAATTCGGGCAACGGCTTGCCGTCGTCGATGTAGAACGAGCCGCCCTGGCTCAGCACGCCGTTGAAGTTGGAGTTGCCGCCATAGCAGTGGTTCCACGGCAGCCAGTCCACCAGCACCGGCGCGTAGTCGGGATCGCGCGGGAAGATGATCTCGTTGGCCTTCTGGTTCGAGCACATCATGCGCTGGGTCTGCGCCACGCCCTTGGGCATGCCGGTCGAGCCCGAGGTGAACAGGTACTTGCCGACCGTTTCGGGGCCGGTGCGGTCATAGGCCGCCTTCACCGCGCCGGTCGGCGTCGTCGCCGTCAGGTCGCTGAACGGCGTCGCCCGGAAGCCTCGCGGCGGATCCTCGTATGCCACCAGCTCGACGCCGTCCAGGTTCAGCGAGGCCAGCGCGCCCTCGAACGGCGTGCCCTGCTCGACGAAGATCAGCTTCGGCTCGATCAGGTTGAACACGTGGTGCAGCTTGGAATGGGCGCCCGGCATGGTCGAATAGGCGGTGGCGACCGGCGAGGCGGGGATGCCCACCTGCATGGCGCCCATCACCAGCAGCGCCTGGTTGATCGAATTGCCGGACAGGATCATCACCGGCTTCGATGCGTCGAGGCCGCGGTCGAGCAGCGCCTGCGAGATGGCGTTCACCTTCCTCAGGCCCTGGCCATAGGTGATGCTTTCCCAGGTCCGGTCCTTCGCGCGCTGGGCGATCCACAGCCGGTCCGGCGCTTTCGCCGCCCATTTGTGCAGGAACGCGACCACATTAGGTTCGTAGTCGCCCAGCTCCAGCAGGGTATCGATGACAATGCTGCCGTCCGGCCGGCGGGTCATGGCGCCCTGCGGCCGCGCATGCGGGATCGGCAGGAACGGGGCGAGATTGGTCTTCTGGTCCATGCGGGGCCTCAACGTCCTTTGAAACTCATCGTCCGGTGAATTGGGGCGGGCGCTTCTCGAGGAAGCTGGCAACGCCCTCCTTGTGGTCTTCGGTCTGGAACAGGATGCCCAGGATGTGGGCGATCCAGCTGCCAATCTCGCGGTGATCGCCATTGGTGGTCTTGCGCAGTCCTTGCTTCAGGTGCTGCTCGGCCTGGGGCGGGTTGGCGGGGATCTTGGCCGCGAGCGCGTTGGTCGCGGGCATCAGCTCGGCGTGCGGCACCGTCTTCAGCACCAGGCCGATGCGCTCGGCTTCGGCGGCGTCGACGACGTCGCCGGTGAACAGCAACTCGGCAGCCTTCTGCACGCCCACGATCAGCGGCAGCCGCGTCAGGCCGCCCAGGTCGGTGATCAGGCCGCGCTTGACGAACAGTTCGGCGAACTTCGCCTTGTCCGAGGCGATCCGGATGTCGGCCATCAGCGCCACGTCCATGCCCCAGCCCATCGCCGCGCCGTTGACCGCGGCGATGATCGGCTTGCCGCAGTCCATGATCGCCGTGGCGGCCGGCGTCGGCACCGGCTTGACGCGGGTCAGGCGATGCACGCTGCCCTCGCGCTCGCTGCCGGCCATGATGGCGCGGACATCGTCGCCCGAGCAGAATCCCGGGTCGGCGCCGGTCAGCACCACGACACGCACGTCGGCGTCGTCATGGGCGAGCAGGAAGGAGGTTTCCAGCTCGTCATAGGCGCGGCGGTTGAGCGCGTTATAGATTTCCGGACGGTTCAAGGTGACCGTCGCCACATGATCCTTCACGTCATAGACGACGTGGACGAAGTCTTCAGGTTTCAGCATCCCGTTTCCCCAGCAACGCGCCAGTCTATGCGGCGCATGAAGCACTTGGCAACGCGGCGATGAGGGTGATGGAACTCCAGGCCATGAAAGTCACGGATGAACTCTGGACTATGGTCCAGATATTCAGTTGACTTGAATTGAATACCTGTAAATATACTAATAAAAGATTATCGCACAGCCATTCGAAATATAATGGCTGTGCAATAATAAATAAACCGAAGTATAAAAATAACCGTACAGCCGTACTGTATAGGGGGGTGAACCATGAATGTCAGATATGGCGTCCGCGCCGGAGCCGCCCTGGCGCTTTCGGCATCACTACTGGCTGGCGTCGCCGTTGCCGCGCCCGCGTGGGCGCAGGACGCACCGCCGCCTGCGGTCCACAGGACCGAAAGCATCACCGTCACCGCGCGCAAGCAGGAGGAAACCCTGCAGGAGGTGCCGGTAGCGGTGACCGCCATCGGCGGCGCCGATGTGGAGCGGTTCGACTTCGACAAGATCGAGGACGTGGTGACCCGCATCCCGACGCTGAACGTCCAGATCGGCGGTTCGGGTTCGGGCGCCCAGCTCAGCCTGCGCGGCGTCGGATCGTCCAACATCTCGGCGGCGTTCGATTCCGCCGTGGCGCTGGACTTCGACGGCGTCCAGGTCAGCACCATGCGCATCCTGCAGTCCGGGTTCATGGACGTGCAGCAGATCGAGGTCCTGAAGGGTCCGCAATCGCTCTACTTCGGCAAGAGCGCGTCGGCCGGCGTGCTGTCGATCAAGTCGAAGAACCCCACGCCCGATTGGGAGTTCGGCGGCAAGGCGGTCTATGAGTTCGAGGAGCGCGGCTACACTCTCGAAGCCTTCATGTCCGGTCCGGTCAACGACAAGCTGGGCGTCAGGCTGGCGGCGCGTTTCAACGACATCTCAAAGCTGCTGTTCAACACGGCGCCGGTCGCCGATCCCAAGCGCGGCGAGCAGAACATAAACATCCGCGGCACGCTGCAGTTCGATCCCACCGACAACTTCTCGGCCAACCTGAAGTTGAACTATGTCCGGCACGAGAACGACGGCGCCATCTTCTTCGCCGCCAACGACTGTGGCGCCAATGGCAGGGCGGACGAAGTGTTCCTGCTCGGCGGCGGCTTCGTCATCCCGCCCGGCTACACCTGCGCCGCCGACGGCAAGACCTTCTTCCTGCCGGACATCGCGCCGCCGCTGGCGATCCAGTCACCGGCCGAGGCGCCCAAGCCCGGCAGCAATGGCGGCGTGCCCTACGGCAAGGCGGAAACCTTCTTCGGCATCCTGAAGATGGACTGGGACATCACCGATTCCCTCACCCTTTCGACGGTGACGGGCTATGTCGAGCAGTCGGCGCAGGACCAGGACGAATACAGCTATGGCGGCCTGCTGAACGGCGTGTCCTTCGGCGTCGGCACCGGCCTCACCGACCACGTCCTCGAGCAGTTCAGCCAGGAAGTCCGGCTCGCCAGCAACTTCGATGGGTTCTTCAATTTCATGCTCGGTGCGTTCTACGAGTCGAAGCATACCGAGTTCAATACCGGCCAGCAGGCGGTGAATATCTCGCTGCTGGCGCGTGATCCGGTCACCGGCAACACCTTCGACTGGTACAAGCGCCATATCACCAACGGCGATGCGTTCTCGATCTTCGGCAGCGTAGCCTTCGACATCACCGACCGGCTGGAACTGTCGGGCGGCCTGCGCTGGACCAAGGAGAAGAAGGTCAACAACATCCTGGTGCCGTATGTGCACACATTCCTCTCGGCGGGACCCGCGTTCATCGACAGCGGTTTCGACTCCGGGCCGATCCGGTTCAAGGATGACAACCTGTCGCCCGAGGTGACCCTGAGCTACCAGGCCATGGACGACCTCAACGTCTACGCATCGTTCAAGACCGGATTCAAATCTGGCGGCATCGACAATTCGGCGCTGCCGTCGTCCAACCTGCTGGGCTTCGCCAGCGCCGACCCGGCGGTGCGCCAGGCCACGGCCGACGCCCTGATCTACGATTCCGAGACCGCCAAGGGCGGCGAGATCGGCGTCAAGTCGCAGTGGCTCGACCGGACGGTGACGGTCAACCTGACCGGCTTCTACTATGTGTTCGACGATCTGCAGGTACAGAACTTCGACGCCGTGGCCATCCAGTTCGCCACCTCGAATGCCGGCGAGGTAACCACGAAGGGCTTCGACATCGACTTCAACTGGATGACGCCCGTCGACGGCCTGCGCATCTTCGGCGCGCTCGCCTACACGGACGCCCAGTACACGGCGTTCTTCGATGCCAACCCGAACAACAATCCTGCCATTGATGACGACCTGGACGGCCGCAGCGTCGCCCGTGCGCCGAAATGGGCCGGCAACATTGGCGCCGACCTGCGGATCCCGCTGGGCAATGCGCTCGAGTTCGGCATCACCGGCAACATGCAGTTCAGCGGCAAGTACTTCACCAACGAGGACTCGTTCGACGACATCGTCCAGGATTCCTACATCACCTTCGACCTGGCGGTGTCGGTCGGCGATCCCGACGGGCGCTGGCAGCTCTCGGTGATCGGCACCAACCTCACCGACGAACTGTACATTCAGACCAGCGGCGGCCGACCGTTCCTTGCGCCGCCGGGCAATATCCGGGGGCTTCCGGCGGGCGACGACCAGGTGCTGAACTTCAACCGTGGCCGTCAGGTCTCGATCGAGGCGTCGTTCAGGTTCTGAGGCCTACTGCGCCGCCGCCCAGTACGGCTCGCGCAGCGAATACTTCCGCACCTTGCCGGCGCCGGTCAGCGGCAGCGGCTCGGTTCGGAACTCATAGCTCTTGGGGCATTTGTAGGCCGCGATCAGTGACCGGCAATGGGCATCCAGGACCTCGCTGGAAAGCTCCTGTCCGGCGCGCGGAACGATCACCGCATGCACGGCTTCGCCCCAGCGCTCGTTGGGCACGCCGATCACGGCGCATTGCTGCACCGCCGGATGGCGGTACAGCGCGTTCTCGACCTCGCCGGAATAGATGTTCTCGCCGCCCGAGATGATCATGTCCTTGAGCCGGTCGGCGACGAAGACGAAGCCGTCCTCGTCCATATGCGCCAGGTCGCCGGTGTACATGCGGCCGCCGCGCAATGCCTGGGCGGTCTCCTCGGGCCGTCTCCAGTAGCCCAGCATCACGGTCGGACCCGATGCGGTGACCTCGCCGACGGTGCCGCGCGGCACCTCTTTGCCGTGCTCGTCGACGATCCGCACGTCCATGCCGTGGATCGGCTGGCCGGCCGAGCGCAGCTTGGGGCCGCCGACGAACTGATACTGGGGTTTCAGCAGGCAGAAGAATCCCGTGGTCTCGGTCATGCCGTAGCGCTGCATGAAGCCCGCGCCGGGTATCTTCTCCAGCGCCCGCGTCAGCAACGCCTCGGCGATGGGCGAGGCGCCGTAGATCATGCTGCGCAGCGACGACAGGTCGTAGTCGTCGAAGTTCGGGTGGTCGAGCACGGCGCGCAGCATGGTCGAGACCAGGTAGGTCTCGGTGACGCCGTGCTCCTGGATGGCCTTCAGCGTCGCTTCGGGCTCGAAGCGCGGCAGGCACACATGGCTGCCGCCGGACATGGTCACGCCCATCACCGTACCCACATCGGCCAGGTGGAACATGGGCGCCACGTGCAGGCCGACGGAATCGGTGTGGAACATGTCCTCGGCGGTCATCATCAGCGAGTGCATGTAGAGGTTGGCCTGGCTGAGCATCACGCCCTTCGACCGGCCGGTGGTGCCGCCGGTGTAGAAGATGCCGGCGAGCTGGTCGTGCGGCACGAGTTCGGGCGCGATCGGCGCCGATGCGGCGATCAGCGTCTCCAGGTCGTGCGCGCCGTCCGGCGTCACCGCGCCCGTCGAGATGACGATCTCGATGGACGGCGCGCCCGCCAGCACGCCGGGCAGCAGGTCCAGATGGGCGTCGTCGACGATCATCACCCGCGGCTCGCAGTCGTTCAGCCCGTCGACGATCTCGGGCAGCGCCCAGCGGGTGTTGACGGGCGCGATGGCTGCGCCCGCCCAGGGGATGGCGAAATAGGCCTCGATGTGCCAGCCGGCATTGTCGGCCATCACGGCGATCCGGTCGCCGTGCCTCACCCCGAGAGACAGCAAGGCCGAGGCGAACCGGGAAACCCGGTCCTCGACCTCGGCCCAGCTCAGCCGCCTGCCCGGTTCGATGATCGCCGTGTGGTGTCCGCGAAGCTGTGCGGTACGGCGCAGGCCGAGCGAAAGCAGCATGGGTTACCGTCTACTCGGCGGCCTTCAGGCGGGCCTGCTTCTTCGGGCCCTGGAAGCCGAACAGATAGCCGGCCACCTTGCGGATCTGGATCTCTTCCGAGCCTTCGGTGATCCGGTAGCGGCGGTGATGGCGGTAGATGTGCTCGAACGGCTTGTGGCGCGAATAGCCCATGCCGCCATGGGTCTGGATCGCCTGGTCGGCGGCCTCGCAGGCCAGCCGGTTGCCACGATAGTTGCACATGGACACGGCGTCCGACACTTCCATGTGGTTGTGCTTGTCCAGCTCCCACGCGGTCTTGCGCACCAGCCAGCGGACCATCTCGCACTCGGTCTGCAGCTCGGCCAGCGGCCACTGGATCGCCTGGTTGGCCGAGATCGGCTTGCCGAAGACGATGCGGTTGTTGGCGTACTCGACCGATTCATTGATGCAGTACTGGCCGACGCCGACGCCCGAGGCGGCCTGGCGGATGCGGTTCTCGTGCAGGAAGGTCTGCGCCACCTGCAGGCCAAGGCCTTCTTCGCCGAAGATCGACGAATGCGGCACCTTCACGTTGCGCAGGGTCACGTGGGCATGATCCGTCGGCATGTTGAAGGTCCACATGAACTTCTCGACCTTGAAGCCCGGCGAGTTGGTCGGCACGAAGAAGCAGGTGATGCCCTTGGCGTCGCCGGCCTTGCCCGAGGTGCGGGCATAGATCATGTCGTGTGTGGCGTGATGCAGGCCGGTGTTCCACATCTTCTCGCCGTTGATGATCCAGTCGTCGCCCTGGCGGACGGCGGTGGTCTCCATCCAGGTGGCGTCGGAGCCGTGGGCCGGCTCGGTCAGGCCGAAGGCGACGCGCGCCTTGCCGGTGATCGACGGCTCGAGGAACTGCTCCTTCTGCTCCTTGTTGCCGAACGCCATCATCATGTGCACGAACGGGAAGTTGCCGACGATGGAGCTTTCGTTCTGCAGGTCGTTGTGCAGGCCCAGGCCCTTCTTGGCCAGATGCTCGCGGATGATCGCCATGCCCAGGTTCGAGCCGCCGTCGCCGCCGACTTCCTTGGGCAGCGCATAACGCAGATGGCCGGCCTTGTCGGCGCGGCGGCGCATCTCGCGCAGCAGCTCTTCCCAATCTTCCTTGGGCTGGCCGTCATTGTCCCAGTCGGTGCGCGAATGTTCGCGGCGATGGTCGAAGAAGCGGATGTTGTCGTCCTGGTTCTCGAGCGGCTTGATCTCCTTCTCGATGAAGGCGTCGAGCGCGTCGAGCTTGGCCTGGATGTCGGCCGGAATCGTGAAATCCATGATCGTCTCCCCTGTCGGACGGTGGCGGCCTGAAGGCCCGGTCGTCGGGCACTATAGGCGCTCGGTTACCGGCTGTTAACGGTAAAAGGGCACGGATGAAGGTTCGCGCGATACTGGCGTTTTCGTCAGTTATCCGGCCAGCGACCGGGCGATATCGTAGGCCGCCTTCGACTGCGGCCAGGCGCGCTTGCCCATCATCATGGCGTGCTCGCTCGAGGCGGTGCCCTTCTGGGCGCGGGCCAGGATGCCCAGCGAGATCTGGGCGTGGCGGAACAGCATGGCGGCCAGGTAGTACTCCCAGTGCGGCACGCTGCTTCGGCCCGAATACTTGCAATACAGCGCCAGCATCTCCGCCTCGGTGGGAATGCCCATTTCCTTCAGCGGCAGGTGCCGCAGGCCGCCGGGCACATCCTCGCCCTGGCGATAGTAGAGCGCGTAGACGGCCAGGTCGGCGAGCGGCTGGCCGATGGTCGACAGCTCCCAGTCCAGGATGGCGATCACTTTCGGCTCGGTCGGGTGCAGCACCAGGTTGGCCAGCTTGTAGTCGCCGTGGACGATGGTGGCCGGCTCCTCGGGCGGGATGTTGGCCGGAAGCCAGTCCGCCAGCCAGTCCATCTCGGGGATCTTGGTGGTCTCCTCCAGCCGGTACTGGCCGACGAAGCGGCTGAGCGTGCGGGCGATGTAGTCGGTCGGCTTGCCGTAGTCGCCGAGGCCGATGGCCTGGTAGTCCACGGCGTGCAGCCGGGCGAAGGTTTCGATCATCGACTCGTGGATCGCCGCCCGCTCCTCGGGGTTCGAGTCCGGCACGTCATTGCCCCAGATGATGCGGCCGTCCACATGGTCCATGATGTAGAACCAGGTGCCGATGACGCTCTCGTCGGTGCACAGCGCGTAGGTCTTCGGCACCGGCGCGTCGGTCTGGCCCAGCGCCGACATCACCTTGTATTCGCGGTCGACGGCATGGGCCGATTTCAGCAGCTGCCCCGGCGGCTTGCGCCGCATGACGTAGCGCTTGCCGCCGGCGGTCAGGCTGTAGGTCGGGTTGGACTGGCCGCCCCTGAACTCGCGCGCGTCCAGGTTGCCGCTGAAGCCGGCGACGTGCTCTTCCATGAACGCCTGCAGCTTGCCGATGTCGAAGGCGCGGCCCGGCGAGACCGGCTGGGTGCCGGTGAACAGGTCCTGGTCAGACATTGACGGCCTGCTTGGTCCCGGACTGCTCGGTCATCGCGTTCTCCCGTTCGATCATGGTCTGCTCGCCGATGCGCAGCAGGCGTGCGGCGAAGGTCCAGAGCCCCCCGAGAAGCTGTATCCCCAGCACCGCGGCGAAGGCAAGCCGGTAGCTGTCGGGGGCCGCGTCGGCACCGACGCGCGGGTAGAAATCCAGCAGGCCGCCGACGACCACCTGGATGATCGAGGTCATCAGGAAGCTCATCTGGTTGAAGCCGGTGTAGACCCGGCCCGCCAGGTGCACCGGAAACGCCCGCGCCAGGCTGGCGACGGTCAGGCTGGCCCAGCCGATGGACAGCGCCCAGAACACCCACAGCAGCGGCGCGCCGGGCAGCGCGATGATCAGCGCCATCGCCACCATGCTGAGGAATACGCCGGCATAGGGGATCGACATGGGACCGAAGCCGCGCTTGCCCAGCCATTCCATCAGGTAGCCGACCAGCAGGTAGTTGAAGATCGACACGAAGGCGATCAGGAACAGGATGTCGGTGGCGCCGGACAGGCTCAATCCGCCGGCGCCTTTCAACCACGAGATCACGTAAAGGGTGCCGATGCCCTGCGAAATGCCGATGGAGGTGAACGCCCACGGCGTCGTGCGCCAGAAATAGCCGTCGCCATAGACCTTGCCGATGCCCTTGATCTGGCTCAGCAGGCTCTCGCCCGACGATTTCGAGCCGTGCTTCGGCGCGATCGTCAGCAGCAGGATGGCGGCCAGCAGTGCCAGCGCCGCCATGGCGAGGTTAATGCCGCGCCAGTCGGTCACCTCCAGCAGCCACTGGGTCGGCTTGGTGGCCGAGATCGAGCCCAGGATGCCGACCGAGAACTGGATGCCGTTGATGGTGGGCAGCTTGTTCACCGGAAACCACAGGGAATAGGTCTTCAGCGCCGACATCATGCAGGCGGCGAAGCCTATGCCCATCAGCGCCCGCCCCGCCGCCATGTGCCCGCCGGTGTGGGAAAAGGCGAAGACCAGCGTGCCCGTGGCGGCGACCAGCAGCATGCCCGCGCAAACCTTGCGCGGATCGTAGCGGTCGAGCAGCACCCCGATGGGCAGTTGCGCCAGGCCGAAGGCGATGAAGAAGGCGGTGCCGAAGGTCAGGCCCATGGTCGCCTCGGACAGGCCCAGGTCGCCCTGGACCGGCCCTTTCAGCAGGTTGCCGCTGGAGCGGCAGAACATGGACAGGAAGAAACCGAAGCCGAACGCGGTCAGTATGCGCAGGGCAAGGCCCGCGGGCAGGGTGGCGATCTTCAAGGGCGTCGGTCCGGTTCAGCGCGTTTCGGGCCGCAGCCTAGCCCCAATCGCCACCGCCGCCTAGATTGGATTCAGCACACGCGCAGGATCAGTCCTTGCGCTTTTCCGCATAGAACAGGTGGCTGCCGAGACGGGCGGTCTGCACCATCTTGCGGGTCCAGTCCGGCTTGCCGACGGCAACCGAGTGGAAGTACTTGGAATCGCCGATCGGGTCCGGCAGCCAGTTCTCACGTACCATATAGGCGATGCGATTGGCCGTATCCCAGGCCGCCGGATCGTGCGGCCTGTCGGACAGGCCGTCGCAGGCGAAGTGGAACTGGCACTGGTTCATGCTCTTCTGGTTCTGGAACACCACGCCGCAGATGGTGCTGGGGTAGCGCTCGTCGCCGACCCGGTTCAGGATCACCCGGGCGACCGCGGCCTGGCCTTCGGTCGGCTCGCCGCGCGCCTCGAAATACACTGCCTGCGCCAGGCAGTACTGCTGCTCGTCCGCCGCCTGGGGAATGTTGGCGAACTCCAGGAGCTCATGGAGCGAGGTCGGCAACCGGGCGCCGACAGACGTCTCCAATGCCGCGAACCTGTGTTGGGCCCAGGACTGTACGGGAGGTTGGTGGTGAAGCCCCGCGCTGGCGGGGATCGTCATGATACCGGCGCACAATACGAACGCGACGGCGACATGCCAGATGCTGTCAAAGAACTTCACTACTGAGTATTGCCCTGCGTAGTTAGCGCATGAACGGCGACTCATGCCGTGCCCGAGAGCCCCGAAACATCCTTGCCCGGTGCCAGCGAACAGGTGGGAGGTAGTCGTTCACGGCGCAAGGTGCAAGCAATTTTGGCCCGAATTGGGTCCGAAAATGGGGTATCTGATGGCCTCTGGTATGTTCAGAGGCCGTAAACCACAACCAATAGTAGGGTTTATCGACTATTTCTTGGAAAGTTGTTCCAGCTGTTTCTGCAACGCGTCGAGCTGGGCTTTGACCTGTGCCAGCGATTCGTCAGGGCTTTCCTTGGCGGGTTTCGCCGGAGTCTGTTCAGCGGCGTCGGGCTGCCCGGAGAACGGAGAGAACATGTTGAACATGCGCTCGAACAGGGCGATGTTCTGGCGTGCCATGTCCTCGAAGCGCGCGAGCGGTGCCTTGGGCGTGAATGTGTTCACCAGGTACTCGCGCATCTTCTCCTGGTCGCGCGTGAACCGGTCCATGCTCATGTCGAGATATTTGGGCAGCGCCGCCTGCAACGTGTCGTCGTAGAAGCGGATGAGCTGGCGCAGGAAGTTGATGGGCAGCAGGTTCTCGCCCTTCGACTCCTGTTCGAAGATGATCTGGGCGAGCACCGAGCGGGTGATGTCCTCGCCGGTCTTGGCGTCGAAAACGACGAAGTTGTCGCCCTTCTTCACCATCTCGCGGAGATAATCGAGCGTCACATAGCTGCTCGTCGCCGTATTGTAGAGCCGCCGATTGGCATATTTCTTGATGACGATGGGGGCCTTTTCGGCGCCCTGGTCATCGGCGGACGGCGTTTCCTGTGCCTTTGCTATCTTACGCTCCCTCAACGACTCTTCCCCTCGGACCAAGAATTTAAGCGAGCCTAACTTTTGAGCATCTTGCGCGTTCATGTTGCAACGCGCAAGGCGATACTTCCGGTAAACCGCTTGATTCTACCGCGCTGCACTATAAGGTCCGCCGCATCCGCCGGCGCCCCGAATCGCGGCCTTTCCCGGCGTGTCAGCTTCAGGGAGATGCATGATGACCGAGGTGTATATCGTCAGTGCCGCGCGTACGCCGGTGGGTTCCTTCAATGGCTCCCTGAGCAGCGTTCCGGCCCACTATCTCGGCCAGGTAGCCATGACCGAGGCGCTCAAGCGTGCCGGTGTCGACGGCGCCGATGTGGAAGAGGTGATCTTCGGCCAGATCCTTACCGCCGGCCAGGGCCAGAACCCGGCCCGCCAGGCATCCATGAATGCCGGCATCCCGAAGGAGGTTTCGGCCTGGGTTGTCAACCAGATGTGCGGCTCGGGCCTGCGCACGGTCGCCCTCGCCACCCAGGCGATCAAGAACGGCGATGGCAACATCATCGTCGCCGGCGGCCAGGAGAGCATGAGCCAGGCCCAGCACGCAGCCTATCTGCGCTCGGGTGTGAAGATGGGCGACCTGAACTTCATCGACACCATGATCAAGGATGGTCTGTGGGACGCCTTCAACGGCTATCACATGGGCACCACGGCCGAGAACGTGGCCAAGCAGTGGCAGATCACCCGCGAGCAGCAGGACGAGTTCGCCGTTGCATCGCAGCACAAGGCGTCCGCTGCCCAGAAGGCCGGCAAGTTTGCCGACGAGATCGTTCCCGTCACCATCAAGGGCCGCAAGGGCGACGTCGTCGTGGCCGAGGACGAGTACATTCGCCACGACGCCGCGTTGGACAAGATGGCCGGCATGCGCCCGGCGTTCAGCAAGGACGGTACGATCACCGCCGGCAACGCCAGCGGCATCAATGACGGCGCCGCCGCGCTGGTGCTGATGTCGGGTGAGGAAGTGAAGCGCCGCGGCCTGACGCCGCTGGCCCGTGTCGCCTCATGGGCCCAGGCCGGCGTCGATCCGGCGATCATGGGCACTGGCCCGATCCCTGCCAGCCGCAAGGCGCTGGAGAAGGCCGGCTGGAAGGCCAGCGATCTCGACCTGGTGGAGGCCAACGAAGCCTTCGCCGCGCAGGCCTGTGCCGTCAACAAGGACATGGGCTGGGATACGTCGAAGGTGAACGTGAATGGCGGCGCCATCGCCATCGGCCACCCGATCGGCGCCTCGGGCGCCCGCGTGCTGACGACGCTGCTGCACGAGATGGCCAGGCGCGACGCCAAGAAGGGCCTGTCGACGCTGTGCATCGGCGGCGGCATGGGCATTGCGCTCTGCGTCGAACGCGACTGATCCGGATACCACCAAGAAACCTGTAAAAGACCAAAAACCCGAAGAACCCAGGGAGACGACAAGATGGCACGTGTTGCGCTGGTTACCGGCGGCACCCGAGGTATTGGCGAAGCGGTTTCGATCGCGCTCAAGAACGCCGGCTACAAGGTGGCCGCGAACTACGCCGGCAATGATGAAGCCGCCGCGGAATTCAAGCAGCGGACCGGCATCTCGGTATTCAAGTGGAACGTGGGCGACTTCGACGCCTGCGCCGAAGGCATCAAGGCCGTCGAGGCCGAGCTGGGCCCGATCGACGTGCTGGTGAACAACGCCGGCGTCACCCGCGACGCCATGCTGCACAAGATGTCCAAGCAGCAGTGGGACGACGTGCTCAACGTCGATCTGACCTCGGTGTTCAACATGTGCCGCCACCTGATCGACGGCATGCGCGAGCGCAATTTCGGCCGCATCATCAACATGAC
>CAMBYA010000023.1 GCA_945872035.1 Rhizobium sp. Q54 | reverse complement strand
AACGACATGTGGCAGGCGCACCAGTACTACCGGAAGTCGCCGCGGGTGGTTTACGATATCGTCAGGACGCTCGAGGGCCTGCAGCCGGACCAGATCAAGGGCCGCGTCGTCATCCCCGGGCTGCGCGCCTGGCGCCTGAGCAAGACACTTCCGAAGGGCGCCTGAACCGGGCCGGCGACCCAATCACACTCGCTTCGGATCCCCTGGCGCGACCGTCTCCAGCGACAATGCGTGCACCGGTCCGGCCAGTTCCTCGGCCAGTATCTTGTAGACCAGCCTCTGCCGGGCGACCCGCATCATGCCGGCGAACGTGTCCGACGTGACCGCCACGTGGAAATGGGTCTCGCCCTCCGGCCGCGCGCCTCGGTGGCCCTTGTGCTTGTGGGATTCGTCGATGACGTCCAGCGCCGTGGGCGCCAGCGCCTCGGTCAGCTTGGTCCTGATACGCTCGGCCACGCTCATTCTTTCCGCCTTGCCCTTTCCATCACGGTTCGACGCCACCATAATCCGGTGATGACCGACGCGCACCCCCATAGCGGCGCCACCCATGAAGCGAGCGACACCCGAGCCTGTGACTGGCCCGGCTGCGCGGAGCATGGCGGGCACCGGGCGCCCAAGGGCCGCGACCGGCTGGAGGACTATTACTGGTTCTGCCTGGCCCATGCCCGCGAGTACAATCGCTCGTGGGACTACTTTGCCGGCATGAAGCAGCCCGAATACGACGCCATGGCCAGGTCGACCGCCACATGGGACCGTCCGACGTGGCCGCTGGGCGCCCGCGGCGGCGACCGCAACGCCTGGCCATTCTGGGCCGCGAGGGAGGCGGTCGAGGCATTCAGGGCCGATCCGGACGTGGGCGCCAGGACACTGCACGAGCCCGAGCAACTCGCCACCAGGTCGCGGCTGAAGCGCCAGGACAGGCAGGCGCTGGCGACGCTGGAACTGCCGGAGACAGCGTCGTTGCAAGACATCAAGAAACGCTTTAAGCAGTTGGTGAAGCGATACCATCCAGACGCCACGGGGCCGGCGAGCAAGCCTAGCCGTGCCATCGAAGAGCGTCTCCGTAATGTGATACAGGCCTATTCCCACCTGGTGGACAGTGACCTGTACAAGGACAGTGTGGAAGAAAGTCGATGACGTCGGAAAACAACATGCCCGGGCATAACGGGTTGCCGGACACCAAGGTTTCGGTTCGGGAAGTATTCGGTCTGGACAGCGACATCACGGTGCCCGCCTTCTCGAGCGGCAACGAATATGTGCCGCCCCGGGATGACGCCTACCTGTTCGACCATGACACGACCATGGTCATCCTGGCCGGATTCGCCCACAACCGCCGTGTCATGGTGCAGGGCTACCATGGCACCGGCAAGTCGACCCATATCGAGCAGGTCGCGGCGCGCCTGAACTGGCCGTGCGTGCGCGTCAACCTGGACAGCCACATCAGCCGCATCGACCTGATCGGCAAGGACGCCATCGTCCTGAAGGACGGCAAGCAGATCACCGAGTTCCGCGAGGGCATCCTGCCCTGGGCGATCCAGAACCCGGTCGCGCTGGTGTTCGACGAGTACGACGCCGGCCGCCCCGACGTGATGTTCGTGATCCAGCGCGTGCTGGAAGTGGAAGGCCGCCTGACCCTGCTCGACCAGAACAAGGTGATCCATCCGCACCCGTCGTTCCGCCTGTTCTCGACCACCAACACCATCGGCCTGGGCGACACGACCGGCCTCTATCACGGCACCCAGCAGATCAACCAGGGCCAGATGGACCGCTGGAACATCGTCACCACGCTGAACTACCTGTCGCATGAAGCCGAGGTCGGCATCGTGCTGGCCAAGTCGCCGACCTACAACACCGCCGAGGGCCGCGACACCGTCAACCGCATGGTCCGCATCGCCGACCTGACCCGCGCGGGCTTCATGGCCGGAGACCTGTCGACCGTGATGTCGCCGCGTACGGTGATCACCTGGGCGCAGAACAACGAGATATTCAAGGACCTCGCCTTCTCGTTCCGGGTGTCGTTCCTCAACAAGTGCGACGAGCTGGAGCGTCCGCTGGTCGCCGAGTACTACCAGCGGGTGTTCGGCGTCGAGTTGCCCGAGTCCGCGGTCGCCCAGGCCGCCGGCGCGGCCAAGAAGGCGGTCAACGCCTAAGGGATCAAGATGGCCGCTCCCGAAAGCCCCATAGAGCCGTTCAAGCGGGCCGTCGTCGGCGCGGCGCGGGCGATATCCGAGGACCGCGAGCTCGACCTGACCTTCAGCGCCCAGAACACGCCAGGTCCCGGCCGCCTGCCGACCCCCTCGCGCGACCTGACGGCGCGCGACGCGGCGCTGGTGCGCGGCGCGGCCGACGCCATCGCCCTGCGCATCAAGCATCACGACCGCAACGTCCACTCCGCGCTGTTGCCGGTGGGCAGCACCGCGCGCGGCATCTTCGACGCCGCCGAGCAGGCGCGCATCGAGGCGATCGGCGCCAAGACCATGGACGGCGTCGCCATGAACCTGGACGCCGCACTGGCCGAACGGTCGCGGATCAAGGGCTACGACCAGATCAGGACCACCGACGACGTGCCGCTTGCGGACGTGGTCGGCTTCATGGTGCGCGAGCGGCTGACCGGCGCGGTGCCGCCGGAGGGCGCCCGCGAGATGGTCGATCTGCTGCGGGGCATGATCGAGGCCAAGGCCGGCAAGGACCTGGACGAGCTCGACGGCTCGTTCGAGGACCAGAAGCGCTTTGCCCGCATCACCCGCCAGATCATCGCCGACCTGGACCTGGGCGACGAGCTGGGCGACGACCGCGAGCAGGATGCCGAGGGCGAGGAGCAGACCGAGTCCCAGCAGATGCAGAAGGACGGGGACGGCGACAACTCCGAGGATTCGAGCCCCGACGGCAAGTCCGTGTCCGACGTGGAGATGCGCGAGCAACTCACCGACGACGAATCGCTGGAGACGGTCACCATCGAGACCGAACAGCAGATGGACGGCGAGCAGGGCGACCAGGAGAACCAGGGCGAGGCGCCCTATCGCCCAGAGCACGGCCGCAACGACAAGCGCGACCGCGCCTACTCCACCTTCACCGAGGAATTCGACGAGGTCATCTCCGCCGAGGAACTGGCCGACCCGGAGGAGCTGCACCGCCTGCGCACCCAGCTGGACCGCCAGCTCGACGCGCTGCAGGGGGCCGTCGCCAAGCTCGCTAACCGGCTGCAGCGCCGGCTGATGGCGCAGCAGAACCGGTCGTGGGAGTTCGACATCGAGGAGGGCATGCTCGATACGTCGCGGCTGACCCGCATCATCATCGATCCGTACTATCCGCTGTCGTTCAAGCGCGAAAAAGACACGGATTTCCGCGATACGGTGGTGACGCTGCTGCTGGACAATTCAGGCTCCATGCGCGGCCGGCCGATCACCATCGCGGCGATCTGCGCCGACATCCTCGCGCGCACCCTGGAGCGCTGCCACGTCAAGGTAGAGATCCTGGGTTTCACCACCCGCGCATGGAAGGGCGGCCAATCGCGCGAGAAGTGGCTGGCGAACGGCAAGCCCGCCAATCCGGGCCGGCTCAACGACCTGCGCCACGTGGTCTACAAGAACGCCGACGCGCCGTGGCGCCGGGCCCGCAAGAATCTGGGCCTGATGCTGAAGGAAGGCCTGTTGAAGGAGAACATCGACGGCGAAGCGCTGCTGTGGGCGCATAACCGCCTGATGGCGCGCTCGGAGAACCGCCGCGTGCTGATGGTGATCTCCGACGGCGCACCGGTCGATGACTGCACCCTGTCGGCCAACCCGGCCAACTACCTGGAGCAGCACCTGCGCCACGTGGTGAACTGGATCGAGACCAAGTCGCCGGTGGAGCTGATCGCCATCGGCATCGGCCACGACGTGACCCGCTACTACAAGCGCGCCGTCACCATCACCGACGCCGAGCAGCTCGGCGGCGCCATGACCGACCAGCTCGCCTCGCTGTTCGAGGAAGACAGCAAGCGCCCCAAGGACAAGGCAAAGCGCCGCGCGGCGTAGTCCCTGCCCCCAATTCGCGCTATCCTCTCCGGCCAACATCCGGAGGATATCCATGGAAAACAAGCACTTGAAACTGGCGGCAGGCGCACTGGCGATCGCCGCCGCTGTCGGCGCCGCCGCCATCTGGACGCCGGGCAACGCCCAATCGACGGGCTCGCCCAACGCGGCGCTGGCGTTTTCCAATGGCTGGATCCCGGTCGGCATGAACACGACCGGCGATCCCGCGGTCCCCAGCATCGCCTGGTTCTACAACCGCGACGACGGACGCGTGGTGATCTGCCGGCACGGCGCCGATGAGGCCAAGTCGGCGACCTGCTCGCCGGCGACCCGTCTTCCCTAGGCGGCTTAGCCTAGCCCTTGGGCGCGAACAGGGTTTTGCCGAGGAACGTGGTGGTCCGCTCCCACGCCAGCTTCGCGTCAGCCTCGTCGTAGCGGGCCGACGTCGGGTTGGCGAAGGCGTGTTCGGCCTCGTACCAGTAGACCGCCGCCTCTTTGCCGGCCGCCTTCATGCTGGCCTCGAATCCATCGACCATGGGCTTGTTGACGAAGGTGTCCTTGGTGGCGAAGTGCCCCATCACCGGTCCCTTCAGCTGCTTCAGCCGGTCGACCGGCTGGTCCACCTTGCCGTAATAGACCACGGTCGCGTCGGTGCCGGCATCGATGCCGGTCTCCATGGACCAGCCGCCGCCGAAGCACCAGCCGACAGAGCCGACCTTGCCGGTGGACTGCTTGTGCGCCGCCAGCCACCGGGCCCAGCTCACCAGCGTGTCGGTCGCTTCCTCGGGCTTCACCTGGCTCATGAAGCCGCGCGCTTCTTCCTGGGTCTTGCCGAGCTTGCCGTCATAAAGATCGACGGCGAGCGCCAGGTAGCCGAGCTTGCCGAATTCGACGGCCATGGACCTGATCTGGTCGTTCAATCCCCAGAACTCATGGATCAGGATCAGCGCAGGCGCCGGCGTGACCGCCGGAATGGCGAGGCTCGCCTTCACCGTCTTGCCCGAGGCGGTCTTGATCGTCTGTTCCGAGGTCGTCGCGGCAGCGATCTCGGCCAGCGCCGGATTGGCGAGCACGGCGGCAAGCGGCAGGGCCGCCACGGTCTTGAGCAGGTCGCGCCGCCGCAGCATGGCGTCGGTATCCATTCGGTCTGCACCCATTGGAAGCTCCTTCCCTTTTCCCCAAGCACCCCCATAATAGCCGCCGCTTGATGCCGGCCACAAACGAGACCTTCCCGTGACCCTGATGCGACACCTGATCCTGGGCGCCGCCGCACTGGCGGCATTCACCGCCTGCCCCGTCGCCGCCAAGGAAGCCAGGACCAGAACGCCCGAGGTCGAGGTCGCGACGCTGATCCTCAACCCCGACAATCCCCGGGAGACGCGCGTCGGCCGGCTGACATGGCTGAACGGGCTGAAGCTGTCGTCCAAGCATTGGCTGTTCGGCGGCTTCTCAAGCCTGGAGATCAGCCCCGACGGTACGAAGCTGTTCACCGCCAGCGACCGCGCCACATGGTGGACGGTGGCGCTGGAACTGAAGGACGGCGTGCCGGTTGGCATCGGCGACAGCGCGCTGCACGACATGCCCGATCCGCAGGGATTGGCGCTGGAGGGCGGCGACAACGACGCCGAGGGCATGGCGCTGGCGCCCGACGGCTCGGTCTATGTGTCGTTCGAGCGCAATCACCGGATCATCCATTACCGCCTGCCCGACCCGGCCGACCCCGGCACCCTGATCAGGGCCACGCCCGAGACGCTGCCGTCGCCGCCCGAGCTGGCGAGCGCACCGCTCAATGGCGGGCTCGAGGCGCTGGCGCTGCTGAACGACAAGAACCTGTTCGCGCTGACCGAGAGCCTGCGTGCCGGGCAGGGCTACAACCGCGGCTGGCTGATTCGAAACGGTGCCTGGGAGCCCTTCGAGTACAAGCGCACCGAGCCGTTCGATCCCACCGACGCCAAGCGCCTGCCCAATGGCGACGTGCTGGTGCTGGAGCGCCGGTTCAGCATGCTGGGCGGGCTGGGCGCCCGGCTGTGCGTCATCGCTGGCGCGACCATCAAGCCGGGCGCAAAGCTCGACTGCCGGACGGTGGCCGACATGCAACCGCCGCATCCCATCGACAACATGGAAGGGCTGGCGGTCCGCGTGAACGAGAAGGGCGAGACCATCGTCTACATGATCTCGGACGACAATTTCTCCGGCATGCAGCGCACCGTGCTGCTGGTGTTCAGGCTGGAGCCGGAAACCGCCGCCGACCGGTAGAACTCAGCCCACGGGCGGCCGCCGCCGGTGCCAGTCGGTGGCCGACTGGAAGGCGCTGCCCGCGCGTACCAGATCCGCCTCGCCGAAGTGCCGTCCCACCAGCTGCAGCGCCAGCGGCAGGCCGTCATGGAAGCCCGCCGGCATGGTGATGCTGGGGCTGCCGGTGACGTTGAACGGCACGGTGTAGGAGAACGCGCGGACGGCCGCGGCCAGGTCCTCGCCCATCTGTGCCTCGATGACGCCGACCCCAGGTGTCAGCAGCGGCAGCGCCGGCACCAGCAGCAGGTCCACATCGTCGAACAGCGCCCGGATGCGCGCCTTCACGAGATCCGCGACATTGATCGCCGCCGCCACGTCGATGCCGCTCACCGCCTGCCCCGCCTTTACAAGCCCGCCGAGTCCCGGACCGTATTCGTCGGCGCGGGACGGATACGTCGCGCGGTGGACGTTGCCGATGCCCGCCACCACCAGGGTGAACAGCTGGCCCCAATCAGTCTCCGGATAGACGATCTCGCGGATGCGGGCGCCGCGCTCGCGCAGGACGTCCGCCGCGCCGCGCAATGCAGCGATCAGCGGTGCGGGCGCATCCGCCTCGATGCAGCGCCAGTCCACCCCGATGGTCATGCCGCTCAGGCTCGTGCGGGCCGCCGCCAGATAGTCGGGCACCGTAGCCGTGGACGCGGTCTCGTCCGCCGGATCGGCGCCGGCGATAACGCCCAGGACCGCGCCGGCGTCGGCGGCGCTGCGGGCCATGGGGCCGATGGTGTCGAGGAACTCGACCAGCGGGAATACCCCTGCCCGGCTGACCCGTCCCCAGGTCGGCTTGATGCCGGTGACGCCGTTGAACGCCGACGGGACGCGGATCGAGCCGCCAGTGTCCGAGCCCAGCGCCGCCGCACACAGTCCCGCCGCCACGGCCACGCCCGAGCCGCTGGAGGAATAGCCGGCCGAGTGCTCGGCGCTCCACGGATTGAGCGGCGCCGGGATGCTCGGATGGTGATAGTTGGTGGCGCCTTCCGTGGTCTTCAGCTTGCCCAGTACCACCGCGCCCGCCTCGCGCAGCCGCCGCAGCACCGTACCGTCCGCCTCGGGGACATGGTCCGCGCGGATCGCCATGCCCGCCGCCGTCGCCACGCCCTTCGAGTCGATGAGATCCTTCACGCCGACCGGCATGCCGTGCAGCAGGCCGCGGTAGAGACCCGCCCCGATCTCACTGTCGGCACGCTCGGCCTCGGCCAGCGCACCGTCGCGCATCAGCCGGGCATAGGCGCCGGTCCGGCCGTCCAGGGCGTCGATGCGGGCGAGGAAGGCGCGGGTCAGTTCGACCGCCCCGATCTCACGGGTATGCAGGCGCCGCGCGTTCTCGATCAGTCCCGAGAAGCAGAGGTCGTCGCTGGCCGGCATGGCGAAATCTCCCCGATGTCACAACCGGACGGTAGGAGATTTCGCGGCGGGATCAAAGGGTAGCGGCCGGAAATGCATCAGGGCCCGCGTTCTCACGCGGGCCCTGATGGCAAAATCCGTATGAAGCGGAAGGCTTAGGCGGCCTCTTCCAGCTTCTTGCGCAGGCGGCGCTTCAGCAGCTGCGCGCCTTCCGACAGCTCGTCGGTGTTCGCCTTCAGCAGGAACGAGTCCAGGCCGCCGCGGTGCTCGACGGTGCGCAGGGCGTTGGCCGAGATGCGCAGGCGCACGGTCTCGTTCAGCGCGTCGCTGATCAGCGACACGTGGCGCAGGTTCGGCAGGAACCGGCGGCGGCTCTTGTTGTTGGCGTGGCTGACGTTGTTACCCGTCTGGACGCCCTTACCGGTCAGTTCGCAAACTCGCGACATCGGTCAATCCTCTAGAAACGATTGCGGCGCACTTCCGCGCGCCGGGTCAGGGCGTGGTGTATAGGACAGGCACAAGGTGGCGTCAAGGCGGGAAAGCCCGGAAAACCCCATTCAAATCCTCAATCGGATTCGTGCCGGAAGCGCTTCAGCAACTCGTCGGCGGCGGCGCCGGGCGTGATGCGGCCGGCGGCCACGTCGGCCTCGAACTTGTGGACCTTGTCGGCGATGGCGGGCTCGGCCTTGAACGCCTCGATCAGGCCCTCGCGGATCTCGTTCCACATCCAGGCGCGGGCCTGCTCCGAACGGTTGGCCTCCAGTTCGCCGGTGTCGAGCATGATCGTCTCGAAGTTCGTCACCGCGTCCCAGACCTCGCCAATCCCCATGTTGGTCAGCGCCGAGGTCAGCAGCACATTCGGCTTCCAGTTGGGGCTGCGCGGCCGCATCAGGTGCAGCGCCGAGATGAGCTGGGAGCGCGCCAGCTTGGCCGGCTGCTCCAGCGCGCCGTCGGCCTTGTTGACCACGATCAGGTCGGCCAGTTCCATGATGCCGCGCTTGATGCCCTGCAAATCGTCGCCGCCGCCGGGCGACTGCAGCAGCACGAACATGTCAACCATGTCGGCGACCGCCGTCTCGGACTGGCCGACGCCGACGGTCTCGATCAGCACCACGTCGAAGCCGGCCGCTTCCACCAGCAGCATGGCCTCGCGAGTGCGGCGGGCGACGCCGCCCAGGGTAACGCCGGCGGGCGACGGGCGGATGAACGCGTTGGGATCGCGCGACAATTCCTCCATGCGGGTCTTGTCGCCGAGGATGGAGCCGCCGGAACGGGCCGAGGACGGGTCGACGGCGAGCACGGCCACCTTGTGGCCAAGACCGGTCACATGCGTGCCCAGCGCCTCGATAAAGGTGGACTTGCCGACGCCCGGCGCGCCAGACAGGCCGAGGCGGATCGCCTTGCCGGTATCCGGCATGAGGGCGTCGAGCAGCTTCTGGGCCTCGTGCCGGTGGTCGGCGCGGGTCGACTCCACCAGCGTGATCGCCCGGGCCAGCGCCCGGCGCTCGCCGGCGCGGAGTTTGTCCAGAAGGTCATCGGCTTTCATGGCGGGTGGATGCCATGAAAGGGGCTGATTGGAAAGAGAGTTTGTGTTCGAGGACCACTGCAAGAACATCGATGCAGGTCAATAGTGCATCCGAGTCCCTGAGCTTGTCGAAGGGCCCTGCACGAACGTTGATGCAAGGCCCTTCGACAAGCTCAGGGACACGGTGAAAATTGATGGTGGCTCCGAACCTCTACCCGACCGCCCCTGCCTTCTTCGCCTCTTCCCAGCCGGCGTCACCCATGGGTCGGACGCGGGCGGCGTTGGCGGCGGCATTGGGGTCGTTGGCCGTGCCGTCGCGGGCGCGGCCGACGATGCCCTGCACGATGGCCGCCAGGCGGAACAAATTGTAGGCCTTGTAGAAGTGGACGTTCTCCAGCGGCGGGCGGCCGGCGCGTTCGCAATACAGGGCGACGTAGTCGTCGAATGACGGAATGCCCAGTGCCTTGAGGTCGACGCCCGACAGGTTCGGCCGGCCGGACTTCGGCTTGGGCGCGTACCAGCCCAGCGTGTTGTAGGTCAGGTCGCCCAGCGGGTGGCCCAGCGTGCTGATCTCCCAGTCGAGTACCGCCATCACCCTGGGCTCGGTCGGGTGGAACATGATGTTGTGGGGCGCGTAGTCGCCGTGGACGATGGTGGTCTCGTCACCCGCCGGGATGTTCGCGGGCAGCCACTCCATCAGCTTGTTCATGGACTCGATGGTCTCGGTCTCCGACGCCACGTATTGCTTAGACCAGCGCGAGATCTGCCGGGCGAAATAGTTGCCCGGGCGGCCGTAATCCTCCAGGCCCAGCTTGACCGGGTCGTAGGAGTGCAGCTTGGCAAGGGTCTCGTTCATGCTGTCGAACATCTTCGAGCGGTCCGACTTGGACACGTCGGGCATGCTCGGGTCCCAGAACACCCGGCCGGGCATGAAGCTCATGATGTAGAACGGCGTGCCGGTGACGGTCTCGTCCTCGCACAGCACATAGGCGCGCGGCACCGGGAAGTCGGTCTGGTTGAGCGCCTTGATCACCCGGAACTCGCGGTCGACCGCGTGCGCCGACGGCAGCAGCTTCCCCGGCGGCTTGCGGCGCATGACATAGGAGCCCGACGGCGCGTCGAGCCGGTAGGTTGGATTGGACTGGCCGCCGGCGAACTGACCGACCGTCAGCGGACCGCGGAAGCCCTCGACGTGCTCCTCCATGTAGCGCTCCACCTTCTTGGCATCGAAGCGGTGGCGCTCGGCGACGTCGACGGTCTCGCCCTGGGTTACCTTCATCTCGCTCATGGTACTTCTTCCTCGTTCAGGCGAACGCCGCGAACACTTCCTCGGCCGCCTTGACCATGCCGCCCGACACGGAGGACGGCACCAGGATCGGCGTGGTGATGCCGGCCTCGCGCCACGCCTCGACGCCCTCGCGCACCTCGGCGGCGCTGCCGAACAGCGTGACATCGGCCAGCCACCGGTCGCCGGCGATTTTCGCGATCTCGTCGCCCTTGCCCTCGGCCAGCGCCTTCTCGACGGCCGCCATCTCGGCCTCGTAGCCCGCCGCTTTCCAGTAATTCCGGTAATTCGGCAGGGTCAGGTACATGCGCAAGGTCTTGCGGTGGATTTCCTTGGCCGCTTCCTTGTCCTCGGAAATCACCGTCGGGATCATCACCGCCGTGGTGAAGCCGGCGATGCGGGCCGATTGCGGAATCTCGGCGATCTGGGTCGGCGTGTAGCTGCGCGCGGCGTTCGCCCAGACGGCGCCCTGCGCCACCTCGACGGCGAGCGCCAGCATCTTCGAGCGCAGCGTGGCCAGGATGATCGGCGGAAGCGGTCCCGAATCCTTCTCGGCGGCGCGCATGGCGGCGATGTAGTCGCGCATGTCGGAAACCGGCTGGTTGCGGCCCTCTACGCCGAACTGGACGCGCGACACCTCATGGCTGACGCCGAGGCCGAGACGGAAGCGGCCATTGCCGACCTCGTGCAGATAGCCGGCGATGCGCGCCATCTCGCGCGGGTTGATGTAGTAGATCGGCTGGATGGAGGTCGCCACCTCGATGGTCGAGGTCGCCTCCAGCACCGACTGGCAGAACTGGGTCGCGGCCGCCAGGCTGGGCACATAGATGCCGGTGAAGCCGCGCTTTTCGGCCTCCTGGCACAGCTCAACCATCTTGGCGCGACGGCCCGGCGTGGCGACGAGCGTGATCGCCGGCATTTGGGTCATCGAAGTCTCCCGTTTTCAAACAGAGGGCCGCCCTCGCCCGCACGGGTCGAGAGCGGCCGTCAGCTCAGTCCTCAGACGTGCTCGACTTCCCGTTCGATCACGTCGGCATAGCGGCTCAGCGCTTCGGCGCGCTTGGCAGGGATGTGGGCGGTCGGGAACATGCCGTTGGTGCCGTTGTACTCGCGCAGGACCTGGCGGGCGACGGTGACCTTGTGCACTTCGGTCGGACCGTCGGCCAGACCCATGTGGAAGCTCTCGGTGATCAGGTACGAGAACGGCATCTCGCCCGACACGCCAAGCGAGCCATGCACCTGCAGGGCGCGGGCGGCGACGTCATGGAGGACGCGCGGCATCATCGCCTTCACGGCGGCGATGTCCTTGCGGACCATCATGTAGTCCTTGTACCGGTCGATCTTCCAGGCGGTCTGCAGCACAAGCAGGCGGAAGGTCTGGATGTCGGTCCACGAGTCCGCGATCTTCTCCTGCACCATCTGCTTGTTGGCCAGCAGTTCGCCTTGCGTCTCGCGTGACAGCACGCGCTCGCACATCATGTCGAAGGCCAGCTGGGCCTTGCCGATGGTACGCATGGCGTGATGGATGCGGCCGCCGCCGAGGCGGGTCTGCGCCACCGCGAACGCCTTGCCGCGCTCGCCCAGCAGGTTTTCCTTGGGCACGCGGACGTTCTCGTAGCGGATATAGGCATGGGTGCCGGTCTCTTCGCCGCCGATGCCGACATTGCGGATGATGTTGACGCCGGGGGTGTCGGTCGGCACCAGGATCATCGACATCCGGTCATAGGGCTTGGCTTCCGGATCGGTCACCACCATGACGATCAGGAACTCGGCGTAGCGGGCGTTGGACGAGAACCACTTCTCGCCGTTGATCACCCACTCGTTGCCGTCCAGCACCGCGCGGGTCTGGAACACTTTGGGGTCGGCGCCGCCCTGCGGCTCGGTCATCGAGTAGCAGGAGACGATCTCATTGTTGAGCAGCGGCTCGAGATACTTCTTCTTCTGCTCGGGCGTGCCGAAATGGGCGAGAATCTCCGAGTTGCCGGTGTCGGGCGCCTGGGCGCCGAAGATGATCGGCGCGAACTTGGCGCGGCCGAGGATCTCGTTCATCAGGCCCAGCTTGACCTGGCCATAACCCTGGCCGCCCAGATCCGGACCCAGGTGACAGGCCCACAGCTTGCGCTTCTTGACCTCGGCCTGCAGCGGCTTGATCAGCTTGTTGCGCAGCGGATCCTTCATGTCGTTCGGATGCTTGATCACGTATTCGAGCGGCTCGATCTCGTGCTTCACGAACTCGGCGATCCAGTCGAGTTCCTTCTGGAATGCCGGATCGGTTTCAAACTCCCATGCCATCTGTCTTCTCCCTGAGACGCCCGCGATCGGGCGCCGTCGTTTCCCCAAAAAAGGTCGCGCCCGACTTTACGCCGGGCGCGCGGAAGATTGCCAGCCCTTGTTACTGGGCGGAACGATCAGGCGTTCAGGTAGCTATCCAGGGTCTTGTGCAGCCGGCGGACACGGATTTCCTGGTAGTTGCCGAGCGTCTGTGCCTGCTTCCGGGCGGCCTTGAAGCCCTTCTGCTGCATCTCGAGGTTGCCGGTGTCCTGGTCGTACACATGGCCGAGGAACGGACCGATGCCGGGCACCGTCGCATAGGACGTGCCGATGTCGATCTTGTACGGCTCGGGCGCCTCGGGCCGCTCCTGGCCGGGCGCCAGCTCCTCGAGGAACAGCAGGTCGAAGATGGCGCTGTCCGGATCCATGCCGTTGGGCCGGAACCGGTAGACCATCGGCAGCGACACGCCGGGGAACAGGAACATGTTGGGAAACAGATGGTACTCGATCGAATCCAGCATCTCGCTGTCCGAGCGCGTCGACAGGTCGATGCCCCGGTCCTCGCCCAGGCTCTTGCGGAAATAGGATGCGAGGAACGCGCGCGCCGTCATGCCGTCCGGCACCTTGGTTCCGGCGGGCAGCATGCCCATGGTGTCGAGGAGCTCCTGCTGTGTCTGCGGCTTGGTCCAGCTCGGGTCCGGGAAACCGAAGGTGTGGAAGAACCGGGTCACCCGCTCGCTGAAGATGTCGTACTGGGCGTTGAGGTTGGCCGAGAACGGCATGGCGTGGTGATGGGTTTCCAGGCTGTGATAGGCCTCGACGAACGCTTCCTGCGACGCCTTCCAGTTGGCCGGCAGGATCTTCTGGATGTGCAGCCGGACATAGCGGTTATCGAGCGGCCAGTTGGCGAAGTGCTCCATCAACGGCCCGAGATACTCCTCGAGCGGCATGGCGTTCTCGTCCATGTTGATGAAATAGAAGCCGCCCCACTTGGCGATCTTCACCTCGGGCAGCCTGAACTCCTCGTCGGTCACCTTGGGGAAGTCCCAGCGGCAGGGGATTTCCTTCAGCGAGCCATCCAGGTTCCAGGTCCAGCCATGGAACGGGCAGCGGAAGTGCTGGACGCTGCCGCTCGAGTCGGACGGGCGCAGCTGGGTGCCGCGGTGCAGGCAGGAATTGACATAGGCCTTCACCTCGTCCGGCGCGGCGCGCACGACGACGATCGAGTACGGGCCGATATCGTAGGTGTAATAGTCGCCCACTTCGGGGATGTGCTCGTCGCGGCAGGCCCATTGCCACGTCTTGTTCCACATCTTCGTCATCTCGAGGTCGAAGAACTCCTTCGAGGTATAGCGGTCGAACGGAATGTCCTCGTCGCCCATATAGACGTAATTCTCGGCCAGCAGCTGGGCCGGCAGCTCCCAGCCATCCGACAGCACCAGGTCCCTGGTGCTCGGGCCCGGACAGCGGGCCTCGCCCGGCTTCATGTTCGGCTGCGGATCATAGATGTTCATCGGTCTTCCCCGTTGTCATGTCTGATGCGGATGCCCTATCCCCAAGGCATCCCGGTCAGGCCGAACGCTAACACAATGGTCAGTTCGAGAGAAGCCACTGGTCGGCGCTGGATCGCCGGGCGTCAACTGCTCCATAGTGTGCGCAAAAGAGGAGAGACTGATGGACATGGCGGCCACGACCAAGGAG
>CAMBYA010000022.1 GCA_945872035.1 Rhizobium sp. Q54 | reverse complement strand
GTGGTGATGGTGGTCGTGGCCGTGGGACGCGCCGCCTTCGGTCGTCCAATGCTCCGACATCTCCTTGTGGCGCTTCATCCACTTGGCGAACACGAAGGACATGCCGCCCATCACCAGGAAGGTGAACAGCATGAACGCGATGAGCAGCGGCAGCTGATCCGGATTGTGCATCGTTGGGACTCCTGACGTCTTTTCGAAGTTTATATCGCCGGCCCCGCCGTCGGCCAAGCGCTTTCGGCCGAAAGCGGGCGATGCCGTTCACGCCTTTGTGCCGAAAGTCTCGCCGCCCGCCGCCAGCCAGGCTTGCTCTTCGGTGGTGCTCGCCCGGCCAAGAATGGGGTTGCGGTGGGGGAATCGACCGAAGCGGTCGATGATCTCCCTGTGCATCTCGGCGTAACGAAGTCCCCGCGAGTCACCCGAACCCCGGAACAGCGCCACGGAGCGGGCCTGCGCCTCGCCATCCTCGGCGTGCTCGAACGGCAGGTAGAAGAACTTGCGCCACATCGCCGGCACCACCTGGTCGAAGCCGCGCGCCAGCGCCAGTCGCGCCACCGCGAGCGCCTTGCCGTCGGCGGCAAACGCCCGTGCCTGGCCGCGGAACATGTTGCGCGGGAACTGGTCGAGCAGCACCGTCAGCGCCAGCGCGCCCTCGGCCGTCTCGGCCCAGCCGTCAAGCTCGCCGCGGACGGCCCTTTCCAGGGCGGCCGTGAAGTGCGTTCTGATGGCGTCGTCGAACGCCGGATCGGGCGCGAACCACCGTTCGAGGTCGCGTCCGCCGGGGTCCCGATGATCCGGACGGCTGTCCGGCGCGAACCAGAAGTCGAGAATGTCATTTATGTTCGTCACGGGGCATCACCTCGCTGGGCTGGGCCGCGCGACCGGCCTACCGACAACATTGCCAAATGTCTGGCAAGTCGTTGATACTGCGGTCTACGGTCGGGAGGGTATATGGGGCAGCGCGCGGCTATCGGCAACGAGCCGTGGATTATGCAGAATCGGACTGATGGCGGTGCCACGCTTCAGGCGGGTGGCGCGTGGATTGTCACCAATTCGCCGCCGCTGTTCGAAAGCCTGAAGACCCTCTCCTTCCGCAAGGACGAACCGATCACCGTCGAACTCGACAGGCTCGAGCGGCTCGACACCGCCGGCGCCTGGCTGCTCTACCGCACCGTGCGCGACCTGCGAGCGGCCGGACACGACGTGGAATACAAGGGCGGCACCGAAGCGCAGATGTCGCTGATCGACCAGGCGACGACCAACGACGCGCTGTGCCTGATCGAGGAGCGCGAGCCCAACGTCGTTGTCCGCATGCTCGAGGATGTCGGCGCGGTGGTCATGCGGGTCGGCGGCCAGGCGACCGCGTCGCTGGCGTTCGTCGGGCTGCTGATGGAGACTTTGTGGCGCTATACAAAGTACCCACGCCGGTTTCGTCTGACCGCCACGGTCAAGCAGATGGAGCTGGTCGGCCTCAACGCGATGCCGATCGTCGGCCTGATATCGTTCCTGATCGGCGTCGTTATCGCCTATCAGGGCGCCTACCAGCTCCGGCTGTTCGGCGCGGAGATATTCACCGTCAACCTGGTGGTGACGGCGGTGCTGCGCGAATTCGGCATCCTGCTGTCGGCGATCATCATCGCCGGCCGCTCGGGCAGCGCGTTCACCGCCGAGATCGGCTCGATGAAGATGAACGAGGAAATCGACGCGATGGACACGCTGGCCATCTCGCCGATGGACACGCTGGTGGTGCCGCGCTTCATCGCGCTGGTGATCATGATGCCGCTGCTGACCTTCTATGCCGATATCATGGGTCTGCTGGGCGGCGCATTGATCGGCTGGCTGTCGCTGGGCATCGAGCCCATGCAGTTCCTCGAGCGGACCCACGACGTCATCCTGGGCTGGGATCTGGGCGTCGGCCTGATCAAGGCGCCGATCTTCGGTGCGCTCATCGCGCTGATCGGCTGCTACGAGGGACTCGCCTGCAAGGGCAGCGCCGAGAGCGTCGGCCACCACACCACCAAATCGGTGGTGGAATCGATCTTCATGATCATCGTGCTCGACGCGTTCTTCGCCATCTTCTTTACGACGATCGGTGTGTAATGGCCGCTGAGGATCTGGAACGGCTGGCGCAGCAATCGCCCGAGGACGCCCGGCAGTCCACGCTGAAGGATGTGGCCATCGCCATCCGCGGGCTCGAGGTCGGATTCGGCGGGCCGCCGATCATCAAGGGCCTGGACCTCAACATCTATCGCGGCGAGGTGATCGGCATCGTCGGCGGCTCGGGCACCGGCAAATCGGTGTTGATGCGCACCGTGATCGGCCTCAACAAGGCTCAGGCCGGCTCGGTCTGGGCGTTCGGCGAAGACTTCCTCACCCTGTCGTTCTTCGAGCAGCGGCGGATCGAAAAGCGCTGGGGCGTGCTGTTCCAGCAGGGCGCCCTGTTCAGCGCGCTGACCGTGGCCCAGAACGTCCAGGTGCCCATGCGCGAGCATATTCGCAACATGCAGCAGGAGCTGATGGACGAGATCGCCTCCATGAAGCTCTCCATGGTCGGCCTGCCGCCGGACGCCGCGCCGAAGCTGCCCTCGGAATTGTCGGGCGGCATGAAGAAGCGTGCCGGCATCGCCCGCGCCATCGCACTGGATCCCGAAATCCTGTTCCTCGACGAACCGACGGCCGGCCTCGACCCGATCGGCGCCGCGGCGTTCGACGATCTCATCGCCCATCTGCGCAAGACGCTGGGGCTCACCGTGGTGATGATCACTCACGATCTGGATTCGCTCGTTACGGTCTGCGACCGGATTGCGGTGCTGGCGGACCAACGTGTAAAACTGGTGGGGACGATCGACGACATGCTTGAAAGCGACCATCCCTGGATCCGCGAGTATTTTCATGGCCCGCGGTCCCGGGCCGCTGGCGTCGGAAAAAGATAGGCCAACAACATGGAAACCCGCGCACATCACGTTCTCATGGGTGCCGTCGTCCTGGCTCTGTCGATCGGCCTGGTCGCGTTCTTCTTCTGGGCGGCGAAGGCCGACTTCAACAAGGACTACAACCACTTCAACATCTACTTCGACACCCCGGTCACTGGCCTCGCCAAGGCGGGCGAGGTGCGCTTCAACGGCCTGCTGGTCGGCGAGGTGCGCGACATCTCGGTCGATCCGGTCAAGACCAGCCGCATCAAGGTGACCATCCGCGTGTTCTCCAACACGCCGGTCACCACCGACACGGTCGCCACTCTGGAAGTGATGGGCTTTACCGGCGTCTCCTTCGTGCAGCTCATCAACGAGGACAAGGACAACAAGCCGGGACAGCCGCTGACGACTCCGGAGGGCGAGGAATACCCGGTGATTCCGTCGCGCATCACCGGCCTGCAGGGCGTGTTCCGGACGGCGCCCGAGGTGCTTGCCTCGGCCATTCGCGCCCTCGACCAGGCCGCCAAGCTGATCAGCGACGAGAACATCGGCAAGGTGTCGGCGATCCTGGGCAATCTGGAGAGCGTCAGCGGCGCCGTCGCCGAGAATAACGCCGACATCAAGGTCGCGATCATCCAGGCGCGCGAGGCCATGGAACGGGTGAACCGCCTGGCCGGCAACCTGGAGAACCTCTCCGCCAACGACCTGCCCGCCGCGCTGGCCGATTTCCGCGAGACGGCAAAGAACTTCGAGCAGCTCAGCAAGAACCTGGACGCCATGGTCAGCGAGAATCGCCCGGCGATCTCCAACTTCGCCTCGACGGCGCTGCCGGAAATCGGCCAGTTCGCCACCGAGGCGAAGCGCGCCGCCGCCTCGCTCAACCGCGTGCTGGAGAAGCTCGAGGACAGCCCGACCGAATTCATTTTCCCGCCCAAGACGCCCCAGATCGAGGCACCCAAACAATGATGCCGCTCCGCAATACGGGCCGCCTTGCGGCCATCGTCCTGATCACTGCCTTGCTCGGCGCCTGCGGTGGACTGATCAAGCTGCCCAATGACGGCCCGGCGCCCGGCCTCTACAACCTGACGGCGCCCGAAACGATCGACGCGCGGGGCACCAGAGCGCTGCTGCTGGTCGAGGATCCCACCTCGGCGAACGGCCTCGACACCACTCTGATCGCCCGGCGGTCGTCGCCGAACGAGCTGCAGTTCTTCGCCGACGCGCGCTGGGCCGGCCGGCCGGCGGGGATGGTTCAGAACGTGCTGGTCGAGTCGTTCGAACGCGCGGGCCAGACGGTCACCCAGGCCCGCGGTGGCGCGGTCGCACCCGCCCGCTTCGAACTGCAGGTACAGATCCGGGACTTCCAGGCCGAGTATTTCCAGGGCGCGACGACCCCGCAGATCAGGGTGCGCCTTGCGCTGACCCTGGTTGGGCTCGGCCCTGTCGCCGTCGTTGGCCAGAAAGTGGTGGAAGCCAAGGTCCAGGCGACGTCGCCGAATATCGACGCGGTCATCGCCGCGTTCGACCAGGCGGTGCACGACGCGCTGACCGAAAGCGTCCAGTGGACCACCGCCGAGCTCGCCCGGAGGTAATGCCACCTGCCGTCTTTGCGCCGGCGGTGACCCATGGTAGTGTCCGCTGCGCGCGACCCGTCGACCGAGCCATCGGCGGCGGCGCAGGAGCCCGTCCAGGACTGCGAGTGTTTTAAGCTTCTGGGAGAATGCCGGATGCGCTTGAAAGCCCCGATCGCGACAACTCTGATCGCAGCCGCCCTGGCCGTCGCCGCGCCGTCGACCACGGCCAGCCTCAATCCGCCCGCGACTGGGGCGGGCGTGCCGCAGGACGGCAGCATCGAATTCGCCGTCTTCCGGAAGGGCCAGCAGATCGGCGCCCACAAGATCGAATTCCGTGCCAGGGACGAGCGGCTCGAGGTCGAGGTGAGCGCGGCGCTGAAGGTCGAGATGCTGTTCGTCACCGTTTACCGCTACCAGCACCGGTCGACGGAGTTGTGGTCGGGTAACCGAATGGTGGCCTTCGAGAGCGCCACCAAGCAGAATGGCAAGGAATGGGCGGTCGACGCCCACGTGACCGGCAACGACAAGCTGGTGGTGAAGGCCAACGACCAGCAAAGGGTGCTGCCCGACACCCTGCCGCCGACCAGCTACTGGCGTCCGGAAATGATGGCGACATCCCGCTGGTTCAACACCCAGTATGGTTCGCCGATCGACGTCAACATCGCGCCCCAGGGCGTCGAGCAGGTCGAAGCGGTGGGCGCGTCCGTGACCGCGCACCGCTACAAGATCACCGGCGTGATCGCCGAGACCGGCAAGCCCGTCGACCTGGACCTGTGGTACGGCGATAACGGTGAACTGGTGAAGATGCAGTTCATCGCCGCCGCCGACGGCTCACTGATCGAATTCAACCGCGTCAGCTAGGGAATCCCCGAGGCCCCATGATCCGCGCCCGCGTGCCGGGCGTATAGTGTTCATGTCCGCGTCTTCGCCTCTCATCGTCCTGTTTCGGTCGGATCTGCGCCTCGCGGATCATCCCGCGCTCGCCATGGCGGCGCGCAGCGGCCGGCCGGTCATCCCGGTGTTCGTGTTCGATGAGGGCAACCGCCACGCCATGCCGGGCGCCGCCAGCCGCTGGTGGCTGCACCACAGCCTGGACCGGCTTGCGGAGGCGCTGGCCGCTCTGGGGTCGCGGTTGATCCTGCGGCGCGGGAACGCGGCCCGTGTGCTGCCTCAGCTGGTCCGCGAGACCGGCGCGGGCGGAGTCCTGGCCAGCCGTTCCCACGAGCCGCGGCAGCGGGCGGTCGAACGGCTGATCACTGACTCGGGCGGGGGGCTGAAGCTGTTTCCGGGTAACCATCTGTTCGAGCCGGGGACGGTGCTGACCCAGACCGGCGCTCCCTACCGCGTGTTCACGCCATTTCACAGGGCCTGTCTCGAGGCGCCCGCACCCGACGCGCCGATCGCCGCTCCTGCCGCGCTTGCCGCGCCCGGCCTTTGGCCGGCCAGCGACACGCTTGCCGACTGGGGGCTGTTGCCGGCCGCGCCGGATTGGGCGGGCGGCTTGCGCGAAAGCTGGACGCCGGGCGAGGCCGGAGCCGCGCACCGCCTGGAGGCGTTTCTCGACCGGACCGCGGCCGGTTATGCCGATGCCCGCGACATCCCCGCCGGCGACGGCACCTCCCGGCTGTCGCCCCATCTGCATTTCGGCGAGGTCAGCGCCCGGCAGGTATGGCATGCGGCGATCGATCATCCCGACGCGGGCGGCGCCGGCATCGCGGCATTCCTCCGAGAGGTGATGTGGCGCGAATTCTCGTGTCACCTGCTGCACCATTTTCCGGAAATGACCCACCGGCCGCTCCGGCGCGAGTTCGAGGCGTTCCCCTGGAACCATGACGACGAGGCCCTGCGCGCGTGGCAGCGGGGCGAGACCGGATACCCCATCGTCGATGCGGGCATGCGGCAATTGTGGCGCACCGGTTGGATGCACAACCGGGTGCGCATGATCGCCGCCTCGTTCCTGGTCAAGGATCTGCGTCTCGACTGGCGGCTCGGCGCTGCCTGGTTTCTCGACACGCTGGTCGACGCCGATGCCGCCAATAATTCGTCCGGCTGGCAATGGGTCGCCGGCTGTGGTACTGATGCGGCTCCATATTTTCGGGTTTTCAACCCGGCGCTGCAGGCGCGAAAGTTCGATCCTGAAGGGCGTTACGTGCGTCGCTGGATACCGGAACTGGGCAATGTTCCGGATCCGTACGTGGCGGAGCCTTGGACAATGATGCCTGCTCGACGGGAAACGATGGGTTTGGGGCTTGGGCAGTCTTATCCGGATCGTATCGTTGACCACGTCGAGGCGCGCAAGCGGGCCCTGGCCGCGTTTGGCCGGATGAACGACGACATTACTCTATGAATAGAGACATATGACAAGCACGGGCCAACTACTCAATATCATTCCCATCCGGCAGTCCCCGCCACCGCAGCACATCGCCGTGATCGGGTCGGGCGCGGCGGGTCTCGGCGCGGCGTGGGTGCTGTCGAAGCACCACCGGGTCACGCTCTACGAGGCCGACCGTCGCCTGGGCGGCCACAGCCATACCATGACCGCGCCCACCGCGATTGGCGACGTACCCGTGGATACCGGCTTCATCGTCTACAACGAGGTGAACTATCCGAACCTCGTGACCATGTTCGCCCATCTGGGCGTCGCCACGTCGGGCAGTGACATGTCCTTCGCCGTGTCGATCCGCGACGGCCAGCTGGAGTATTCCGGCACCGGCATGGCCGGCCTGTTCGCCCAGCGCCGCAACGTGGCGCGGCCGCTTTACTGGCGCATGGTCTGGGACGTGCTGCGCTTCTACCGGGAAATGCCGCTGCTGCTGGAGCGCGAGGACCTCGAGAGCATCACACTCGGCAAGCTGCTCGACCGGCAGGGCTATTCGAAGTATTTCCGCTTCAATCACCTGTACCCGATGGCGGCGGCGATCTGGTCCATGCCGGTCCACAAGATCGAGGAATTCCCGGCCGCCACCTTCATCCGGTTCTACCAGCAGCATGGTTTGCTGACCGTGAGCGGCAGGCCGCGCTGGCGTACGGTCACCGGCGGCAGCCAGGCCTATGTGCGCGCCATCGTCGACGACTTCGCGGGCGATATCCGTTCCGGCCATGCGGTCCGCGAGGTGACGCGCGAAGCAGCGGGCGTGCGGGTCAAGACCGACGCCGACGAGGGCGTGATCTACGACCAGGTGGTGATCGCCGCCCATGCCGACCAGGCCTACGCCATGCTGTCCGAGCCGACGGCGGCGGAGAGTGCGGTGCTCGGCGTGTTCGGCTACGAGAAGAACGGCGTCATCCTGCACCGGGACAGCACGCTGATGCCCAGGCGGCGAAACGTGTGGTCGAGCTGGAACTACCTGTCGAGCGGTGCCGAGGACGTGGAGGGCCGGCTGTCGGTCACCTACTGGATGAACCGGTTGCAGGGCATCGACCCGCGCGTGCCGCTGTTCGTCACCCTCAACCCGCTGCACGAGCCGAAGGATGAGGCGGTCATCGCCCGCCTCACCTACGACCATCCGTCGTTCGACGGCAAGGCGCTCGCCGCCCAGAAGCGGCTGCCCGAGATTCAGGGCGCCGACCGGATCTGGTACTGCGGCAGTTATTTCGGCTACGGCTTCCACGAGGACGCCTTCACCTCCGGTCTCAACGTTGCGCTGGCGCTCGGCGCCGAACTGCCCTGGCTCGCCCACCGGCCCGCCGTCGCGGCGGTGGCCTGAGCCGGCCATGCGCTCGTCACTTTATGAATCGACGGTGATGCACCACCGGGTGCGCCCATTCCGCCACCGCTTCACCTACCGGGTGTTCTCGCTGCTGCTCGACCTGGACGAGATTGGCGAACTGGGCCGGAAGCTCCGTCTGTTCTCGCATAACCGGTTCAACCTGTTCAGCTTTCGTGACCGGGACTTTGGCGACGGCGGTACGCCGCGCGCCTGGGTCGAGCGCGTGCTGGTGGAGAAGGGTCACGACTTTCCGGTGGGCCGGATCCAGCTGCTCTGTTTTCCGCGGGTGCTGGGCTACGTGTTCAACCCGCTCAGCGTCTACTATGTTCGCGACACCAGCGGCGTGCTGCGCGCAATCCTGTACGAAGTCACCAACACCTACCGCGACCGTCATTCCTACCTGTTGCCGGTGACCGGCGAGGGCGGCACCATCCGCCAGGAATGCGACAAGAATCTCTATGTCTCGCCGTTCATCGGCATGGAGGCGCGCTACCACTTCAGGCTGGGAGAACCCGGAGAGACCCTCGCCGTCGCCATCCGCGAGGAGACGCCGGAAGGCAACATCCTCTTTGCCGCCCTGTCGGGGGTGCGCAAGCCGTTGACAGATGGCATACTGGCGCGAATGTTTATCCGGCATCCCTTGATGACGCTGAAGGTCATCGGCGGCATCCACTGGGAGGCATTGAAGCTGTGGCGGAAGGGGGCACGGGTGTTGCGGCATCCGGCGCCGCCCGATACGGAGGTTTCAGGCGAACAGGTGGCGGGGCATGTCCATGAACCACTTTATGCTGCCGGAAGATAGCCCGGCCGGGCGCATCGCCGCCCAGGGACTGGGGTTGCCGCGTATGGCCCTCGGCGGGATCGGGCGCCTGCTCAGCCGCGCCGGAGAGGCGCAACTCTTCGGCTTCATCGACCGCAATCTGGAAGCCGGCATACTCACCGTCGAGGTACCCTCCGGCGAGCGCCGAACCTTCCGGGGCGCCGAGCCGGGCCCGGAGGCGGACCTGCATTTCCGCAACTGGGACGCGCTGAAGCGACTGTTCGGCGCCGGCAGCGTGGGTTTCGCCGACTCCTACATCGCCGGCCACTGGGAGACCACGGACCTGGCCTCGCTGATCGAGTTGGCGGCGCGCAACCGGTTGGGCGCCCGCCGCGAGATCCAGGGCCACAAGCTGTCCCAGGCGCTGCAGCGGCTGGCCCATTCGGTGCGGCCCAATTCGCGCAAGGGCAGCCGGCGCAACATCGCCGCCCACTACGACCTCGGCAACGAGTTCTACACCTCCTGGCTCGACGACACCGTCACCTATTCCTCGGGCGTGTTCCCGACCGAGGACACGACGCTCGAGGAAGCGCAGCGCCACAAGTATCGGCGGCTGCTGGACATGATCGACCCGAAGCCGGGCGAGCGGGTGCTGGAGATCGGCTGCGGCTGGGGCGGCTTCGCCGAGTTCGCGGCGCGCGAGCGCGGCGTCGACGTCACCTCCATCACCATCTCCCAGGAACAGCACCGCTATGCCAGCGAGCGCATCCAGCGCGCCGGCCTTGGCAACCAGGTGTCGGTCCAGCTCGTCGACTACCGTGACGTGCAAGGCAATTTCGATCATCTGGCGTCGATCGAGATGTTCGAGGCCGTGGGCGAGAAATACTGGCCGGCGTTCTTCGACAAGGTGGCGCAGACCGTGCGCCCTGGCGGCCGCGCCGCGCTGCAGGTCATCACCATCCGCGACGACGCCTACGAATCCTACCGGCGCCGGCCCGACTTCATCCAGACCCACATCTTCCCCGGCGGCATGCTGCCGTCGCTCAAGGTGTTTCGCGAGGAGGTGGGACGCGCCGGACTGAAGGTGCTGAACGAGGCGTTCTACGCCGATCACTATGCGCGCACGCTGCGGCTGTGGCGCGAACGCTTCGAAACCGCTGCCGAAGGGCTCCGCTTCGACGGCCTGGACGACCGGTTCCGCCGGCTGTGGCGCTACTACCTGGCCTATTGCGAGGGCGGCTTCCGCGCCAAGACAATCGACGTCATGCAGGTCGCGCTGACGCGGGAGTAGAGTTGCTAGAACCGGACCTTGGGATTGATGAACCGGCCCAGCAGACCGGTGAAGTGCATGGGCGCGTCCAGCACGCCCAGGCAAAGGCAATCCTCGCCCTCGTCGGCGATGGGCCTGTGCCGGATCGTGCCGTCGCAGATCTGCATCGCGCCGGTGCCGTAACGCCCGTCCTCGTCATGGAACGAGCCGGCCAGCACGACGGTGTATTCGGTGCCGCGATGGGTGTGGCGCATCACCCCGTGCCCGCCCTTGATGTGCAGCAGCGTCGCCCGGTAGCGCCGGTCGGCGAGTGGCAGCGTGGCTTCGCGTACATGCTTGCCCCACTGCTTCCATTGCAGCCCGTCCAGACCCTTCGGTGCGTATCGCCAGAGCGGCGCGGGCAGCAAACGGCGGACTTCGTCGTCGGGCGGCGCCGCCAGCCCGAATCCCGCCGATTCCCCTTCAAGCCGGTCGAGCGTCGCCTCCAGCAGGCTTTCCGACACCGCCTCCGGCTCCACGCCGGCGAACAGGGCGCCGCCGGTCGCCTCCAGCAGCCGCATGTCTGCGCGGGCGAGCGGGTCGAGGGCCAGCTTGGTGGCGACCGCCAGCGCGGGGCCTTCCGGCAGCGCGCCGCTCGCATAGTCCAGCAGCAGCAGGTCCAGGTCGGCGGTCATGGCAGGTGCCCCTCGATCATGCCGCGCAGCCGCGCCAGCGCCAGCCGGATGCGGGACTTGACCGTACCCAGCGGCAGGCCCAGTTCGACCGAGATGACACCATGGGACTTGTCCTCGAAGAATGCGAGCTGCAGGACTTGCCGCTGCTCGGGCGGCAAGAGGGCGATGGAACTGCGCAGGTCGGCCGATGCCTGCGCCAGGGCCATTCGTGCATCGGGCGCGGGTTCTTCGTCGATGGCGATGTCGAGCGGATCGATTTCGGGCCTCACCTGCCGCCGCAACATGTCGATCCTCTTGTTGCGGGCGATGGTGAAAATCCATGTCGACAGCGCGGCGCGCGCAGGATCGAACTGTTCGGCCTTGTTCCAGACGGTGATCATGGCTTCCTGGGCGATTTCCTCGGCGGTCTCGGGGTCGGCGCCGCCGCGCATCATGAAGGCTTTCAGGCGCGGCGCGAAATGCTGGAACAGCTCGATGAAGGCGTTCCGGTCACGGTGGCACGCGATCAGGCCCACCAGCGCTTCGAGACGTCTGGCCTGTTCTGGAGACGTGACGGCCCGTTGCTGCATGCGTCTTTTGCTTCCCGTGCGCCGCCAGGGTGCGGACGCCGGGGCGATGGTAATGGTCGCGGCTTGCTGTGTCATCTTTCCCTCGTCATGCCGTGTCATACGTGCATGGCGGCCCGGCGGATCAGAACGCATGTTTTCTGTCTCGCGGGCTTTATGTCCTGTCGACCGATTGGCAATGAAGGCTGGGGCATGGAGCAGGTAGAAGACTTCTGGACGTTGACGGTGGACGTGTGGAACCACGGGCTGCTCGGCAGCACCGTGGGCGACATTCTGATTGCCATCGCCATCGTGGTGCTGGCGGTGTTCGTCCGGCGGCTGTTCTCGCGCATCGTCGTCGCCAACCTGAAACGGGCGACCGCGCGCACCGAAAACCGCTTCGACGATGTGGTGCTGGACGCGATCGCGCCGCCGCTGCGGCTGGTGCCGGTCATTCTCGGCCTTTACCTTGCGTTCCGATTCCTCGACCCGTCGCCGAAATACTGGGTGACGCTCGAACTGATCATCCGCTCGCTGGTCGCCTTCGCCATCTTCTGGGCGATCCACCGGGCCGTTCAGCCCCTCGGCCGCGTCGCGATGCCGCTGCAGCATGTTCTGGGCAGCGACACGATCGACTGGCTGGTGAAGGCCGTGCGCCTGGTCGTCGCCTTCATCGGCGTCGCCATCGTGCTGGAGATGTGGGGCATCAAGGTCGGGCCGCTGCTCGCCGGACTGGGCCTGTTCGGCGTGGCTGTCGCGCTGGGCGCGCAGGACCTGTTCAAGAACCTGATCGCGGGCATGGCGATCCTCAGCGAGCGGCGCTTCAACAAGGGCGAGATCGTGTCGGTCGACGGCCTGGAAGGCACGGTGGAGACCATCGGCTTCCGCTCGACCTCGATCCGCCGCGGCGACAGGGCGCCTGTGTTCCTGCCCAATTCGAAGCTGGCGGACGGCGCCGTCGCCAATCTGAGCCGGTTCAACGCGCGCCAGATCAACTGGAAGATCAGCCTCGATCATGGGGCGACCGTCGCCCAGCTCCGCGCGGTCCGGCAGAACATCGAAGACTACATCCGGAGCCGCGACGCCTTCTCGAAGGATGTCGTAACGGTCCGGATCGACAGCCTGACCACCTCCAGCGTCGACATGACGGTGATGTGCTTCACGGCGACCCCGGAAGTCGCCGCCTGGCAGGTCGCGAAGGAAGAACTGGCGCTGCGGATCAAGGAAATCGTCGAGGACGAGGGAGCGCAATTCGCCTCGCCGACCCAGGCGCTCACGCTGACCACCGACAAGCCGCTGGTCGGCGATGAAGAAGATCTGCACGCGGGCCGTCTGAAACCGCCCGGGCGGAATCCCACACCGAACTGAAAGGTGTCTTGACTGTCGACCCATGTCTGTACATATATCCGTACAGATGGGAGGCTTACATGTCGGTCATCAGTTTCACCGAAGCGCGTGAGCGGCTCGCCAGCATCATGGACCAGGCGTGTGACGACCGGTCGGCCGTGATCATCACGCGCCAGAAGAAGCCCTCCATGGTCCTGCTTCCGCTCGAAGAGTACGAAGCCATGCAGGAGACCCTCCATCTGCTGCGTAGCCCCCGCAATGCAGAGAGATTGATGCAGTCCATCGAGTCCACCGGGCGCGGCGGCTTGTCGGAACGGACGCTCGTCGATCCCGAATGAGGATCCTGTTCGATCCCAACGGCTGGCAGGACTATCTTTGGTGGCAGTCCAAGGATCCCAAGGTCCTGCCGCGGGTTAACGAACTCATTCGTGATATCATGCGCCAGCCCTTTTCCGGGATCGGGAAACCCGAGGCGTTGCGCGCCAACCTGGCGGGCTGGTGGTCCCGCCGTATCACGGGCGAACATCGGATCGTCTATCGGGTGGCCGGCGAGGACAGCGAACGGCGGATCGAAATCGTCCAGTGCCGCTATCATTACTGATCAGTGGCTTTTGGCCGCCTCCACCGAACGCCAGACCCGCAGCAGGTTGCCGCTCCACAGCTTGGCGATATCGGCCTCCGCATAGCCGCGCCGGACCAGTTCGGCGGTGACGTTGCCGGTTTCGGATGCATCCTCCCAGCCGCCGATGCCGCCACCGCCGCCGAAGTCGGAGGCGATGCCCACATGGTCGATGCCGACCAGCTTCACGGCGTAATCGATGTGGTCCACCAGGTCGTTGACACCGGCGCGGCCGTATCGGGCGTGCAGCTCCTTCAGCCGGACCATGTAGGTCTTGCGCTGCTCGTCGGTGATCGCCTTCCAGGCGGCGGCCGAGGTCAGGCGCAGTTCCTCGCGCAGTTGCTTCGTCGCGGCGACCTTCTCCGGCGCGGGCGCCCGCAGGTAGCTGTCGAACGCCACCACCTGCACCACGCCGCCCCTGGCGGCCAGCGCCTTCAGCGCCTCGTTGCTGAGGTTGCGCGGGATGTCGTAGACGCCGCGCAGCGCCGAATGGGAGGCGATCACCGGCGCCGTCGATGCCTCGATCGCCTGCAAGGTCGTCGCTTCCGAGCTGTGCGAGACGTCGATCATCACGCCCAGCCGGTTCATCTCGGCGATGGCGGCGAATCCCATCTCCGTCAGGCCACGATGGGTCTCCTTCGACGGCTGGTCGAGCTGGCCCAGCAGATTGGCGCTGTCGGCCAGATGGTTGTCGCCGGAATGGGTCAACGACATGTAGCGCGCGCCGCGCCGATAGAACTCCTCGATCTTCGAGGTGTCAGGGCCGGCGGGATACAGGTTCTCGACGCCGATGCACGACGCGGCCTTGCCCGAGGCGACGATCCGCTCCACGTCGGCCGGCGAATAGGCCATCTCGATCCGGCCCGGATACTGCCCGGCCTGCCGGTGGATGGCGTCGAACTTCTGGACCGCCTGCCTGTAGGCCTCGGCATAGCCCTCCGGTGTTTCCGGTCCCTGGCCCACATAGACGATGAAGAACCCGGCATCCAGCCTGCCCTCGGCCATCTTCGGCAGATCGACCTGCATGTCGCCGCGAATGCCGGGATCGTGCTTGGGCGTGGCGTAGTCGGCCGGGATGTCGATATGGGTGTCGAGCGTCAGGACGCGGTCATGGATATTGGCGGCCTCGTCGGCGAAAGCGGGAGAAGCCAGCAACGCCAGCGCTACCCCTATCATTGTCATCCCCGCC
>CAMBYA010000021.1 GCA_945872035.1 Rhizobium sp. Q54 | reverse complement strand
TCCGAGGCGGCCGATGGTCGCCGCCGCATCGTCCACCGGACGCACGCGCTCGGCATCGATACCCACCGGTGTCCCCCGGCTGACCGCGACGATCAGGCAAGGACCCGAATCCGTGAGGCTGAGGTGCTGACCGGCGGAGAGATTAAAGCGCCAGCCCCGCGACGCGCCCCTGGCGGTCCAGTCCGGCGGCCCATCCAGATACCGTCGGCAGACATCGCGGAGGAATCGCCCCCGAAGGCCCCGCCGCCAGTCCGGCGGGACGGCGGTCATGTTCCCCGCCACGGGCCGGGCAGCCAGCTCGGCCGCCGGTCCGAGTGTCCACCAGATATCCACCGATGGCGTCATTCGTGGGCCTCAGTTCTTGCCCAGAGAGTATGGCTCGAGCTCGACGGCGCTTACCGGGGTCTCGAAATCGTATTTGGACCACTCCATCACGGTCGACTTGCCGGTCTGGTGATTGGTCATCGCCATGCCATGCGCGCGCCAGAAACGATCCTTGTACTTGCGGTAATCGGAAAAAGTCATCGTCTTGATCTGCGCGCCGCGGCGATCGTAATAGTCGACCTTGTAGGTGCGGTAGTCCTGGGCGTCGAGCCAGGTTACGAGCCGCGAATAACCGGAGTCCGCTGCCTTGGGAATCTGAACGTTGACATGGCAGGTACGGTCCGTGTTGCCGGGGCACGGCTCGTCCCGCAGATATTCGTAGTGGTTTTTCTCGATCACGTGGCCGACGAGGTCCTCATAGCTGAACTCGCTGCCCGCGAAAGACCCGGCGCGTGAACTGGACGTGATGCGCTTGACCCGGTTGAGCGCTGGGAGGAAGAGCCACTGGTCATCGTCCCGCGCCGAGTGGGCGTGGGTGAGCAATGCGAGCCCGCGCACATCCAGCGGCGTCCTGAACTCGATCTCGGTCCGGTCGCCGTCGTCGCTCCGTTCGAGCGAGCGCGTCAGGAATGCCCGCACATTCGTTGCACCGGTGCGATCGCGCAGGATCATCTTGCCCTCGGCGGAGTAAGACCCGTAGCCCTCGGCCTGCTTCCTGGCCTCGAGCGCTATCTCCATGCCGCGAACCTTGTCGCCCGCCTCAGCCGCCAGAGCCTCGGATGCGAGGCCGCAGGTCAGTGTCAGGATCATGGCGTAGCCGAGCGCCCTCATCTCTTGTCTCCGCGATCGAATTTCAACAGCAAGCCAGGCAGCATCACGAATTCCGTGACCATGGCGATGAGGATGATCAACGCCGACAGCACGCCCATCAGCGCAGTGATCTTGAAACTCGACAGACCCAGGAGCGCGAAGCCGAGGCCAAGCGCCACCGATGACAGGATGATGGCCGAGCCCGTGTAGGTCAGGGTCTCCCGCACCGCAGCCTCTGGCGAAAGACCGTGTACCCGCCGGGCGAATCGATACTTGCTCAGGGTGTGGACCGTATCGTCCGTGACGATGCCGTAAGTCATCGCGGTAACCACCGAGATCGCCAGGTTGACCTCGCCGCCGAGGAGCCCCCACAGGCCGAATGCCATGAACGCCGGCGTCAGGTTCGGGATCAGGCTTATCAAGCCCATGCGCCAGCTTCGAAGCGCGACGAGCATGATCAGTGACACCACCAGCACCGAAATGAAGGTGCCGAGCAGCATCAGCCGGATGTTGCGCTTGGTTATGTGCGCATAGACCACCGAAAGTCCCGTCGCATCGGCGAAATATTGCGGCGCATTCTGCTTCAGCCAGGCCTCGCCGGCGTCGGCGAGCGCAACGATGGAATTGGAAGAGACATCGGCCAGATGGACGGAGACGACGCTTTCCGAGCGGCTCACGTCGACGATGGTATTGAGATCGTGGCCGGGCGGCAGCGACAGCTCGTAGAGAAACAGATACTGCGCCGCCATCTCGCGCGTTTCCGGCAGCCGGTCGAAGGCCGGATCGTCGCCGTTCATGGCCCGATTGAGGCGCCGCATGACGTCGGCGAACGTGCTGACATGTATCACATGGTCCTGTTGCCGGTACCAGTTGGCGAATTCGTCGAGCTTGCGGAGATATTCGGGATCCGTGATGCCATCCTTACCGGCCGACGGGACCGAAAAGGTGACACCATTGAGTCCGGTCAGCCGCTTCTCCATGAACTCCGTATCGACACGGAACGGAAAATCGCGGTCGAAATAGCGGACGAAATTGTCGTCGATCTCGATCCGCGGGATGAAAACGCACAGCAGCGGGACGGTCAGACAGGCGCCCCACAGAAGCTTGCGGTGGCGCACCACGATGTAACTCGCCACGCGGCTCATGAGTCGGTGCTCGAGATCGTCGGGCGACCGCTCCGGCAGCGGCAACAGCGACAGCAATGCCGGCATGAACGTCACCGTCAGCACGCAGCCGCAGATCGATCCGACGGCGACCATGTTGCCCAGCTCGGACAGGGGTGGAGAGTCGCTGAAATTGAGTGACAGGAATCCGACGATCGTCGTCAGCGTCTTGATGATCGTCGGCAGCAGATTGATGCGTATGGCGACAGCAACCGCCTTCCTGCGATCACCCAGCCTTGCCTGCTGCTGAATCACCGAGGTGACGAAATGCACGCAGTCGGCAAAGAACAGGGTCATGATCACCGCCGGTGACGCACCGCTCGCGCTGTTCAGCACCTGGCCCAACCATCCATAGAGACCAAGGGTTGCCGCGACCGTCAGTCCGATCACCAGCATCGTTACGGCGGTCACCGTTATCGAGCGCATACCTGCCCAGAGTATCACGGTGATCAGGATCGCCATGGCGGGCAGCAGCGTGAGCATGTCCTGTCGGCCGGCCTCGGCGAAGGCCCGGTCGGCAAGCACACCGCCGGTCAGCCGCAGCTCGATATCGGGATGAAGCGCGCGAAACTCGTCGGCGGTGTGCTGTGCGAACTCGACGATTTCGGTGACTTCCGCCGGCGTATCCTTGGGGCGCGTGATCAGCACGTTCACCGCGGTCACGTCGCCCTTGCCCGCCACCACGCGATCGACAAGCTCGCGATCGCGCATCACGCGCTGACGGATGTCGGCCACGCGCTCCGGGGTCAGTGCGGTCTTTGGATCATAGACCGGCGCCACGCGCAGGTCGTCGCCCTCGGCCGTCAGTTCCTGATAACTCGTCAGGGATTCGACCCGGATGACGTAGGGTGTTTGCCAGCCTTTCTGTGTGAGTTCATCGATGGCCCGCAGATTGGCGGCGGTGAAGACGTCGCCGTTCCTCGGCGCCAGTACGAAGATGACATTTGTCAGCTTGGCGTACTTTTCTTGCATCCGGTCGAGCAGGATGCGCTCGGGATTCTCCGGACCGAAGAAGCTGCGCGTATCCGGGTTGAACGTGAGCCGCATGATGCCCAGCGACGCGACGGCGACGAGCAGCAGCGTCAACACGATGATCGGCCAGCGCCAGCGCAGCACGAACCAACCATATCGATCGGACCCCAGCGTCCAATCCTGGCCGGTATCGTCGGCGAGATCGGCCGGCTGACGGTCGTTCATGCTGTCACCTGGCCTTCTGTCGTCCGGTCCAGGTATCCAAACTTGGTGACGCCAGCGCCACAAGATCCCTTAGCGTTGCATCGGGTTCTCCGATGATCCGCCGGAGAATCCCGACAAAGCCGTCGAGGACCCTGTTGGCCTCCTCGGCGCTGAACAGATGCACTGCGTACTGCAATTGCAGCATGAGGCTGCCGTCCATCTCCTGATAGTAGATCAGCGCGTCCACGGTCTGGTCGCCTGCCTCGGGCGCGTGCGTCGGCAGCAGCGAGAGCTCCAGTTCGCCGAAGCGATGAATGGTGCCTGGCGGGCTGAAGAAGATGCGCTCGAACCCGGCACGCGCGGCGTTGTCCGGCCATGCCGTCGATACGCCGAACTGGCCGTTCGGCAGTTTCCCTTCCTTGCCTCCGGCAGCCTGTTCGATGAGATGTAGCGGGTAGGCCGAATGCGGCAGCACCTCTGCCCAACCCGAAGACACCGTCGCCACATGGTCGCGGAAGGAAGCCTCCGGGTCGAAGGAAGAGCGCAGCAGTGTAACGTTGGCGAGCCAGCCGAGCAGGTGTTCCTGAGCCGCGCTCTGCCGGTTGGCGAAGGTGGAGGCGACGAGCAGGTCGGTGCCGCCCGTCAGCCCGTGCAGCACGACATGGCCGGCAGCCGTCATGAGCGAGTGCAGAGGCACACCGAGACGCCGCGCGGTGGCGCGCACGGGGAGGTCAATCTCGTGGGCGATGAAACGGTATACCGAGGCCGCTTCGCCGTGCGGATTGGTTATGCCGGGCTTGGCGAGGAGCTGGCCGATCGGCTCGGGCGCTGCGGTGAGATACCGCTCCCAGAACTTGCGGTCGGCCTTGCCGGCTTCACCCTCGAACTGGCGCCGCTGGTCATGGAAGAAGTCGAAAAGATCCCGGGATTCCAGCGGGTCGGCGCTGCCGTGTACGCCAAAATAGCGCTCCAGGATCTCGCGGATGACCAAGCCGAAGGTTTGCCCGTCCATCAGCGTGTGATGGGCGCGCACCAGCAGTACCATCCGCTGGCCCGGCCGGCGGTAGATCCGCAGCCCGATCAGCCGGTCGCGCCGCAAATCGTGAACCCGGGCGACGGCAGCGTCCAGATCGGCCTGGAACTCGGCGTCGGTCCAGGACGCGGCATCGACCAGATCGACCTTGAACGACGAAACCGGCCAGAGCTCGACCGTTCGGCGGCCGTCAATCTCGGGAAAATAGGAACGCAGCCCGTCGTGCGCGGCAACCGTCGCGCGGAAGGCTTCCTCGACCCGACCGATCTCCACGCCCGGGCGGATCGACAGCGCGCCGACAAGCTCCATCCAGCCATAACGAGCGATGGGGCCCTCATTGTCGAGGACGTCCAGCGCCCATTCCTGCCGCAGCGACAGAATGCGGTCACCGCGGGCACGCGTGGCGCCCTTTGCTTCTTCCGACTTCTGCGCCGTGGACGTATCGAGCACCTCGGCAATCGTATTGGCGAGGCTCTCCACCGTCGGCTTCTGCAGGAACTTGTCGACCCGGAGGGTGATGCCGATCTCGCTCTCGATCCGGTTCTTGAGCTGGAATGAGGTCAGCGAGTCGAGGCCCAGTTCGTTGAGCGGCCGGCCCGGCTCGATCTTGCCGGCGTCAACCTTGAGCACGCGCGCGATCTGTTGGGTCAGGAAGGCCTTCAGCAGCCGGAGCCGGTCCGCGCCCTTGGCAGCCATCAGTTCGTTGCGCACCTTGCCGCCGCCTGAGGAAGAGGCGGTATCGGCGGCGACTTCGGAAAAGCGACGCAGCCGTTGGATCGACGGATTGGCGCGTCCCAGGGCCTGCCAGTCGACCTTGCAATAGCCGACCGCCGCCGCGTTCTTGCGCATGACCACGCCGAGCCCGGTCAGCGCCTCCTCGAGAGACAATGGCGGCATGCCCATGGTTTTCAGATATTTCAGAATCGCCTTGTCGCGCTGCACGGCGCCCGCGCCGCCCAGCGCGCCCCAGTTCACCGTCACCGCCGGCAGGCCCAGCCTTCGCCGGTGAGCAGAGAGCAGATCCAGGAAGCGATTGCCGGCGACGTAGTTCGCCTGCCCCGACGATCCCAGCACAGCCGCCATGGACGAGAACATGACGAAATGATCCAGCGGCAAGGCCTGTGTCGCCTGGTGCAGATTCCAGGCGCCGACGATCTTGGGCGCCATGACCCGCATCATCCGGTCGGCATCCAGCTGGTTGATGAAGCCGTCGTCGAGCACCATCGCGCTGTGAACCACGCCGCGAAGAGAGAAACCGTCGGCGGCGATGCGGGCGAGCACCGCGTCGACGTCCGACCGCTGTGTCACATCGGCCGCGATGGCGTGCGCCGTGACGCCCTGACGCGCGAGATCGGCCAGGAGCGCCTTCGCTTCCGGACGATCGCCGCCCGAGCGGCCCAGCAGATAGAGGTGCCCGGCGCCGTGCGCGGCGAAATACCGGGCCACCTCGGCGCCGAAACCGCCGAGGCCGCCGGTGATCAGATACGCGCCGTCCTTCGCCAGGAGCAAGGGCATGTCGGTCGACAGATCGACTTCTATCCCATCGGCCTCGAAATCGACCACGACCTTGCCGATATGACCGGCCTGCGCCATGGTCCGGAAGGCGTCCTGGACCCGCGATGCAGGAAAGACATGGGTCGGCAGCGGCTTGAGCTTGCCGGCCTCGAACAGCGCCAGCATCTCGGTGAAGACTTCCTTCACCGCTTCCGGATCGTCCCGATCCATACGCGCCATGTCGAGCACGAAGAGCGAGCCGTTGTGACGGAGCGCGCGCAACCCCAGCGCGCTGTCGCCGTAGATGTCCCGCTTGCCGATTTCGACGAAGCGTCCATTCGGCGCCAGCAGGCCCGCCGCCAGTGGAATGGCCTCGCCGGCGAGGGCGTTCAGCACGATGTCGACGCCGCGCCCCCGGGTAACGCTGCGTACCTCCTCCGCAAAGCTCAATGAACGGGAGTCGAAGACGTGCTTGACGCCGATTTTGTGGAGGTAGGCGCGTTTGGACGGACTTCCCGCCGTGGAAATCACATCGGCGCCGAAGTGCCGGGCGATCTGGATCGCCGCTAGGCCGACGCCGCCGGTGCCGAGATGCACCAGCACCGTATCGCCCTTGCGGATGCGCGCAAGCCGCACCAGCCCATAATAGGCGGTCGCGAATGCCGAGGGCACGGTGGCGGCCTCGATATAGCTCATGCGCTTCGGCACGGGATAGACGGAGTCTGCGGCGACGACGATCTCGCTGCGGAAACAGCCTCTCGCAGACCCCATGATGCGATCACCGGGCTTGAAGCCTTTCACGCCCGGCCCCGTCGCAGTGACGATGCCGGCGCATTCGAGGCCGAGCGCCTCCCATGCAGCGCCGTCTTCGGCGTCGGATGGGAGCAGACCGGTAGCGGCCATGACATCGCGGAAATTCAGTCCGCCAGCCTTGACCGAGACCAGCAGTTCTCCCTTTCCGGGCCGTAGCGCGCCGGTTTCGACCAGGTGCAGGTTATCGAGATCGCCGGGGCCGGTCATGGCAAGCCGGTAGTGACGGCTATCCACCGCCGTCGCGGCAGGCGCCGCACGCGGCGGCAGGGTTGTTTCCTCCGCCTCGCGCAGGCGCGGGACATACCAGGCCCGGTCGCGCAACGCGATCTCGGTATCGTCGGTGCCGCCGAGCAGGACGGCAGCCGCCGACCTGGCCTGCTCGCTGGCCCTGGCGCTCCGGGGATCGAGGTCGAGCAGCGTCGCGCGGTAATCGGCGTGCTCCGTGAGTGCGGTACGGACAAAGCCCGCCAATGGCGCTCCGGCCATGGCGCCGGCCAGCTTTCTCTTGTCGGCGAGGCCTTCACCCGCCGCCAACGCGCCCTGGCTGAGCAGCCACAGCCGAGGCGTGGCGCCGCCCGCGCGCACCAGCGCCTGCAGCAGATGCAGCACGGCTATGGTGGAGCGCATCTCGTTACGCAGCAGCGATGCCGTGTCGAAGTCCTTGGTTTGGGCGAGCTTCAGGCTCCAGCCGAAAGCAATGCCGGCGAGCTTCCTGCGCTTTCCCAGCACCCGCAAAAGGCGGTCGAAATCCTCGCCGCTGGCCGGGTCGATCTCGAAGCAGTCTGCGCCGGCTTCGCTGAATTTCCGTCCAGCCGTGACCGTGACGACATGGGCGCCGGCCAAAGCAAGCGACCCCGCGACGTCGGCGGACAGGCCCGATCCATCGGCGAAAACCAGCCAGTTCTGGCCGCGTCCCGGCCTGTCACCGCTGGCGAGCCGGGGTTCGGTCTCGGCCCACTCCTCGACGACATAGGTAGGCCGCAGTTCCTGGCCTTTTTTGGCACTGCGGGCGCGGAACGGGATGGCGCGGGTGGTGAAGCCATCCATCCGCAAGACAATGCGGCCATCACGATCGAGAATGCTGACATCGGTGACCGATCCAAACTCGTCGATCTTTGCCGAACTGCCGATCGACCAGAGCGCGCCTTCCACCGGCCGGCGGTTCAGGATGACGCGCTCAACGCGCACCGGCAGATAAAGCAAGTCGGACGTCTCGTCGCTGCCGACGCCTGACTCGATGCCAAAACCGACGTGCAGCGCGGAGTCCAGGAGCGCGGGGTGGAAATGCATCTCGCGACCGGCAAGATTCCTGCGCTCCACGAGGCCGACCGCCCTCTCCGTGCCCGGCCACAGCTTCCGCAACCCTTGAAAATCGGGTCCGTAGGCATATCCACGCCCGGCGACCCGCTTGTACAGCTTTGCTGCCGGGATGAAGGGGCCCGAAGGCGGAGTCGGCGGCACGGGATCACGTTCCACCAGATGCGGCACGGAGCGGACGATGCCGCGGGCGCGCAATGTCCATTCGAGATTGCTGCCGCGCGCGCGGCTGTAAATCGAGACTCGCGAGCGCGACGGTTCGTAGACCGTCTGAAGCATCTCGTTGCGGTCGCCGGACAACATCATGGCTTCGAGTATCTCGACGTTTTCCAGTTCGATGGCGCCCTCGCCGAAGAGCTCGACGCCGGCCGCAAACATAATCTCCAAGTAGCCGGCGCCCGGGAACACCACCGAGCCGTCGATGACATGGCCCAGAAGGAACTGGTGATGGTCGAGCGAGTATTCGGTGATCCACGTCGGCACCGGCCCAAGGGCGCGGCCGCCAAGCAGGGGATGCGGACGCGGCGCGTAGAGCGCGTTGCGCTGCTCTTCCGACTCCATCCAGTACGGCTTGGTTTCGAAGGGGTACAGCGGCAGCGGCCGGCGCGGGACGTGAGCGCCGTAAAATGCGGCCCAGTCCGGCTCCACGCCGTTGGTGTACAGAGTCGCCAGCGCGCTCATCAGCGTGCGGTCATGCGGCTCGTCGCGCCGGAGCGATGCAGCGACGACGGCGGCGGAGCCAGCCTCGGCTGCGATCCCGGATATCATGGCCGAGAGGTTGGTGTGCGGCCCGATCTCGACGAAGGTATCGGCGCCGGTGCGGAACGCTTCGCGCATCGCGGGTTCGAACAGCACCGGGTCACGAGCGTTGCGCCACCAGTAGACCGCATCCACCGTCTGGCCCGGCAACACGCGGCTGGACACTGTCGAGATCATCGGTATATGGCCAGGCGCCGGATGCAATGCGCCGACGGCGGAGAAGAACTCGTCGCGCAGCGGGTCCATGTGGAAGCAGTGCGGCGCATAATCGACCTTCAGGACGCGAGCGAAGAAATCCTCGCCATATTTCTCCTGCAGTCGCCGCACGGTGTCGCGCACGACGGCGACGTCTCCGGCGATGTTGACGATGGACGGTCCGTTGACGGCGGCGATCTCGACCAGAGTGACGCCCCATTCGGCCAGATCGGCTTCCATTTGCTCTCGCGACAGCGCGATGGTGGCGATACCGCCTTTGCCCTCCAGCCGGCTCTGCAGGCTTGAGCGGTTCCAGATGATGCGCGCAGCCTCGCTGGTGGAGAGAATGCCGGCGGTATGGGCCGCCGCCATCTCGCCCACGGAGTGGCCAATGACCAGTTCGGGCTCGATGCCCCATGCGCGCCAACGCGCCACCAGGCCGATCTGCAGCGCGAACAGGCCGGGTTGGGTGTACAGCGTCCGGTTGATCCTGCTCTCGGCTTCGCCCTTGAGCAGTTCCTCCTTGATCGACCAGCCGGAATGCTGCGTGTACAGACCGTCGAACTCGTCGACGGCGGCGGCGAAGACGGGGTCGGAGCGCAGCAGGTCCTGCGCCATGCCCCACCATTGGCCGCCCTGTCCGGGGAACGTGAAGGCCAGCTTGCCGCCGTCCCGGCGCCGACCGAGGACCAGCCTCGGGTCCGGCTTGCCCTTTGCTTCGGCGCCGATCTGTCGCGGTGCCAGGCGCAGCGTGTCGGCCACGGCCTCGGCGGATTCGGCGAGCACCGCGGCGCGGTGGGTCAGGTGAGACCGCCGGAGCGCCAGATTTGCCGCGACTTCTGTCACGGTCTCGTCGGTGGCGCCGCCGGCCTTGACGCACGCGCCGAGTTGACGCGCCATTTGCGACAGCGCCCCCTCTGACTGCGCGCCGAAGGGAACGAACCAGTATTTCCGGTAGGCATGGTCATGGGGGGCAAAGGCGCCATTGGCCTTCGGCGCCTCTTCCAGCACGGCGCAGGCATTGGTGCCACCGAAGCCGAAGGAATTGACCGCCGCGCGCCGCGGACGATCCGTATCGGCCTTCCACGCCTGATGCTCGAGCGGCAGCGACAGACCGAGATCGTCAAACGCGATGTTGGGATTGGGCCGGCTGAAATTGATGTTGCGGGGAATCTCGCGGCGATCGAGGCACAGCGCCGTCTTGATCAGGCCGGTGATGCCAGCGGCGGATTCGAGGTGGCCGGTATTGGTCTTGCCGGCACCGACGATGATCCTTGCGCGGCGACTGCGCTCGGCGCCGAACACCATCCCGATCGCATTGGCCTCGATCGGATCGCCGACCGGTGTCCCGGTGCCGTGGGATTCGATAAAATCGATGTCGGCTGGCGTCAATCCGGCGCGCCGGCAGGCTTCCGCGAGCATGTCGGCCTGGGCTTCGGCGCTGGGGACGGTGATCGTGCTGGTCTGGCCGTCCTGGTTGACGCAGGTTGCGCGGATCACGGCGTAGACGTGATCGCCGTCGGCGACCGCCGTCGACAGCGGCTTGATCACCACTGCGCCGGCGCCCTCGCCCCGGACATAACCGTCGGCATTCGCATCGAAGGTCCGGATGCGCCCAGTGGGCGACATCATGTTGGCTTTGCTGAAGTTGATGAACACGCCGGGATCGAGCAGCGCGTTGGTGCCGCTGGCGATGGCGAAATCACTGATGCCGCTCCAGATGGCGTTGCATGCCATTTCCGTGGCGACCAGGGAGGACGAGCAGGCGGTATCGACCGCCGCGCTTGGGCCCTTGAGGTCGAACTTGTGCGAGATCCGGTTGGCGATGATGCTCATCGCGCCGCCGGTTCCCGCGTGGACGTTCTCGCCGGTACGGCGGAATCGCTGGATCTGGGTGTAGTCTGTGCCGGAAACGCCGGTGAACACCGCGCCGTTGGAGCCCTTGATCCGCTCGGCGGAAATGCCGGCGTCCTCGAACGCCTCCCAAACGACCATCAGGAGCAACCGCTGCTGCGGGTCCATGACCTCGGCCTCGCGGGGAGAGATGCCGAAGAACTCGGCGTCGAAGTCGCGTACGCTGTCGATGAACCCGCCCCACTTGGTGCGCGCACGGCCGACGGCGCCAGGATTTTCGTCGTAGAGCAGGTCGACGTTCCAGCGGTCGGACGGCACCTCGCGAATGCCGCACCGGCCCTGCGCGAGCGCAGTCCAGAACCTGTCAGGCGTTGTCCCGCCGGCCGGCAGACGGCAGCCAATGCCGACTATAGCCAATGGTTCGCGCTCGCCGAAGCGCTGCGACATCTAACTTACCCCCCACCCAAACTCAACCAAGCGAAGCCAGCGTAGATGACTCAGGCGAACTCCGGATTGACCGCCCGTCACTTGCAAAGGAAGTGCGCCCCCGCGCCAATTCCCGGGCTACCCCATTCTGACTTTCAAGATTGCCTCCTCGGCACTGTGGCATAATTGTGCAGTGCGCCGGTACAAAAATCATCGGGCGCTCGCCGGACGGCGATCAGGCGAGAGCCCTGCGGATCTTCGTCTGCAACGGGAGATCCCGATGACAGGTTTCACGGCTGATTTCTCGCCAGCCGCCGGCTGCGGCGGGTGGGGATTCTTGTTACGAATCGCGCTTGCCGAAGGTTAGAGACGCCTGGTGATCGGACCTGCCGCCAACTCCATGGCGCCCAGCACGGCTCGCCAGGGGACACGCCTGCACCTCGGGAGATGGCTGATGTAAAAGGCCCCCATCTCCATGGCCGCCTCCGCGCCCCGCGCCCGCTTGAACCGGGCGGCGCCGTAGCCGATGTTGAAGGGCAGGCATAGTTCGGCGGCCTGGCGCATCGCCAGCGCGTTGAGCGCCGGGTACACGCCCTTCGCCTGCTCGTCGCCGGCGTCGTAGCCGATCGTGCCGCAGGCGATCATGTCGCGGCCGACAATCAGATTGGCAAAGGCCCGCAGTGCGCCGGATGGTTCACGCAGGCCGACCGTGCGGCACGCCGGCCAGGCGGCGCACGCTTCGAAAAAGACAGCGGTGTATTGCGGCATCAGCGGTCCGTGCGGATCGACTGTCGCCAGGCGGCACAACCTTTCCATGGCCTCGAAGTCGGCGTCGAGGAAGGGGCCCCCGACGAATGGTCGCAGACCCCGCAGCCGTCCCAGCCTGTTGAAGTCCGTGCGGAGTTGGCGCGTCGCTTGCCATGGTGGCGCCGGATCGAAAATCTCGACCGGCCTGGAGGGCGTGACGACGAACCCCTCTGTCGCGAGCCGCTCCAGCAATCGGCCATGCAGCCGGTCAGTCAGGCCGCGCACCCAGATCGCGTGGGCCGGATATCTTCGGGTCATGGCCTCGATCATCGCAGTCACATCGAGGTCCGCCCAGTCGTCGGCCGCACAGGTGGGAAACAGATTGGCGTTGACGATCACGAGGTCGTCCATGGCCAGCGCACGCAGCAGGGGCCCGGCGAGAAACAGCCCCGGCGCCAGCGCCTTCAACGAGAGCCGGTCCGATCTGGCGAGAAGCTGGGCTGCGCCATCGATATAGGTGCGGGTGAAACTCGCCAGGTAGCACGGGCCTCCGCCGTGAGTGCTTACGAGAAAAGGGATTCTGTGCACATCGGTCGTCACCATGCCCATCAAGGCGGAGACATTGGGCACCGCCGCCTGCAATCCCTCGCGCGCCAGCGAGGCGAAAAGGTCCGTCGGTCCCCCTTCGCATCCGGTCTCGCTCGCCGTTTCGGGACCGAACTCTGTGAGGATCATCCATGCCTGCGCGCAGGAAGCAGCGCGCCCAGGTTAGTGACGACACCGGCAGACGACAAGCGCATGGAGCGAGAGACCATAGCGGCGATCCTCTATCCCAGGACCCGGCTGAAGAACGCCTTCATGCGGGTCATCATGTCCAGCTGGACGGATTTGAAAACGGCGCGATTCGCCAGGTTGCTCTGTTCCTGCTGGCGCAGCGCCAACAGCTCGCTGAAGCGCAGGAGCAGTTCGGGCGATCTCTGCAACAACTCCTCGATCGACTCCTTGGTGATCTCGATGGCACGAATCCGGGTCATCGCCGTGACGGTCGCCGAGCGAGGCGCTCCCGTCATCAGCGACATCTCGCCAACCACGTCGCCTGATGCGAGAACCGCGAGTTCCTGAGGCAACCCTTCCGCCAGCACGAGGGTGATGCGCGCGGCGCCCTCCAGGATGATGAACATGGACGATGCGGCCGCGCCCTGTTCCATCAGTACGGCGCCCTGGCGGAACTCGCACAGGTTGGATCTGGTGGACAACAGAAGGATCTGCTCGTCGTTCAGCACCTCGGCGAACAGGCTGGCGTGGCGCAATCCCTCAGGAATGGCATCCGGGCCAATTCCCTGGGATAGGTCGAGCGGCTCCGCCATCTCGATCTGGGTCACCGGCAAGGGCATGGCGCTCTGCTGGATCACCCGGAGAAGGGCCCGGTACATCACCGACCTGGCGACGCTGGGGGTGATCCGTTCGGGATAGGCGTAGAACCTGGCCCGGTAGTAGATGCCGTCGGAATCGATCCGGTCCACGACGATTGTCGGCTCTGGCGTTGGCGCCATGCCGAAGGTCCGCACGGTCTTGATCGCCTCGCCCAGCAGCATGTCCATTGTGCGGTCGCAGGGAACGCGGATGTCGATGTTCACCTCGACATCGAAGCGCTTCGCGTCGGAGGGCCGGCTGTGGTTCAGCACCGGGTTGGCGGTCAGGATATGATTGGGCACCATCAGGCGGCGGCCGTCCTCCAGCATCAGGAAAGTCGAGCGCCAGGTCACGCCGGTGACGCAGCCATAGACGGGTTCCGGCAACTGGTCGGAGTACACCGTCAGCCAGTCGCCGAGGGCGTAGGAGCCGTCCAGGTTGATCGAAAGGCCGCTGAACAGATCCTGGATGACCGTTTGCAGCGCGATGCCGAGGATCACCGCCGTCGCGCCCGACGCCGTGATCAGGCCGGTGAACGACATCCCTTCCTGCCACCACAGGCCGATCGACAGGCCGAGCAGCACCAGCGCGATCGTGAGGATATCGCGGATCAGCGCCGGCGTTTCCCGGCCCCGGCGGCGGCGCCAGTAGCGATGCCAGTAGAAATACCGGATCATGCCGTCGATGAAGAGGGTGACCGCGACCACCAGGCTGACTGTCAGACCGCTGAGAATGTCCCTGGTCGCCTCGGGAGAAAAATAGGCGCCGATCGTCGCCTCGCCCCATAGCCGGGCGGCAAGCAGGATGGCGACCGCCAGTGCGGACCACAGGATCATTTTTCGGTCATCACCATTTCCACGCCGGTCTCGCCTTCTGCCAGGCGCCTGAGATGCAGCGAAACGCAAGGGTCCTCCGGCACCACGCCATGCAGCGCCTTCAACAGACCGGCCGCGTCCGATTGCCGTTCCTTGAGCCGCTGATAGGCAATGCCGTAGTCCCGCAGGAAGTCTGGCGAATAAACACCGTCGTGCAAAGGCTCCCAAAGCTCGAGGGCTTCGGTTTTTCCTTTCAGCACCACCGAGGCGACGGGCCGGAACGGGACGTCGGGGCACAGGTCGCGGGTCGCGCCGCTCACGCACAGCCGGGTGCCCAGATACTTGTTGATGCCCTCCAGCCGCGCCGCCGTGTTCACCGCGTCGCCCTGTGCCGTGTAGGTGAATCGCGCCCGGCTGCCGAAATTGCCGATCACCGACATGCCGGTGTGGACGCCGATGCGGGTTATCCCGAGGGCGAAGCCCGCCTGGTTCTGCTCGACGCGGAAGTTTTCCGTGAAGCGGTCCATCTCCAGCATGCACAGCACCGCCTTGCGGGCGTGATCGGGCACGTCGACCGGCGCGTTGAAGATCGCGAACACCGCATCGCCGATGAACTTGTCGACCATGCCGTCATATTTCAGGACGATGCTGGTCATGCCGTCCAGATAGGC
>CAMBYA010000020.1 GCA_945872035.1 Rhizobium sp. Q54 | reverse complement strand
CAAGCCTGCTGGCGCTCCACGACCTTCTGGAATTCCCGCTGCACCGCCTCGAATACCGTGGGGAATTTTTCCTTCAGGACCGCCAGATCGCGGTCCCTGCCTTCGGCATCGCCGGTCATGTCGTGGGCGTATAGGCGGGCCACCAACGGCCGCGGGTCGCCGGGTTCCAGCGACAGCGCCTTGTCCAGGTCGGGCAGCGCCTCGGCGTAGTCGCCCTTGATCATCCGCAGATAGGCGCGCATCGCATAGCCGCCGTAGTAGGACGGCTCCCGGGCGGTGGCCTCGGCAGCGTCCGCGATGGCTTGGTCCATCCTTCCCAGACCCCAGAGCGCTTCCGCGCGCGCCATCAGGGCCCAGGCCAGTCCCGGCGTGGACCGTACGGCGGCGTTGTAATAGGCGAGGCCTTCCTCTGCCTGGCCGCGCTGGATCACGATCCAGCCCTTGTAGATCTTGTAGCCGGGGTCTTCGGGCGCCGCCGCCAGCGCCGCATCGATATCCGCCAGCGCCTTGTCGAATGCCTTGGTTGCGGCATGTGACAGGCTTCGCTGCGCGAGCACGATATCCCTCGCCTCGAATGTTTCCAGGGCGTGGCCGAAACTGTCGATGGCCTCGGCGTGGCGGCCCTGATCCTGCAGCACCATGGCCGCGACGAACGGTATCGCGGGATCGAATGGCGTCAGCTCCCTTAGCAATTCAAGCCGCTTCAGTGCTTCCTGGGGTTTCCTCGCGGCCAGCGCCTCGACGATCGCTTCTCGGCGTTTCTGGGCTTCCGGATCGACCGTCTCCTGCCCCTTGATCAACGTGTCGGTGCAGGGTCCGACAGGCATGCCGGCGACAGGCCGCACGGTCAGGCAGTTTCCTGCCTTAATGTCGGTCTCCGACGGCAGGGCGGCGTAGGCGGCCGCGGCGAAGAGCGTGCAAGCGGCCATCAGCGCGGCGACGTGAAAGCGACATGACGCGACCACGGCGCCCGGACGAGACGGGCATGCGTCGCTGGCCTGCGTGCGCTTCCCGGTCATCCCCAATGATTCCCAATATCCCCAAACGCGAAGCGGTATCAGCTTGCCGAAACTCCAGCCTGACGGCAATGCGGGCTTTTCAGCGCGGTGATGCCTCCCCCGTCACTGCCCCATTCTCGAACGGATATTGGAACGGCCGCTCGGCCAGTTCCTGCGTGCTCAGCGGGCAGGTCTCGCTCTCGGGCAGGGTCAGGATGCGGCCCGCCGGTTTCAGGGCGGCGAGGACGCGCGGGTCGGCGCGGAGGCGGTCGAGCAGGGCCAGTTCGCGGCGCTCGATGTCCGACGTCGCCGGCGTCCGGGGCCGCACATGCAGGCTGTCGAGGAGGTTGCGGCCGTCGCCGGGGGCGCGCAGCGTCTCCACGAGGGCGACCGCGTCGTCGTAGCCGCGCAGCAGGCCGACCGCCATGACCGCGGCCATCGGGTTGGCGGCGGCATGGGCCGCGGCATGGTCGAGCGAGGCGTCGCGTTCCTTGGTCCGCCCCAGCGCGTCATATGCAAGGGCGCGGATGTAGTGGGCCATGACGATGGCGTAGTCGTAGGACGGGCTGATCGCCTCGACCCGTCCGACCCGCTCCAGCGCCGCGGCGGGGTCGCCGGTCGCCAGCTTCATGAACCCGGCGTTGAGCATCATCGGCAGGGTGTAGGGATTGTCCGGCCCGAGCCTGGCGATGCCGTCGTCCCACGCGGCCAGCGCCGCGGCGCCGTCGCCGCGCTCGAGTGCCTCGGTGGCGATGGTCTGGAACAGCGCGGTGCCGAACTGCGCCTGATCCGCATAGCGCGGCAGCGACAGGGTCATGCGCCGGGCGGCGCCGGATGCCTCCGTGCCGCAGCCCATTTCGCGCAGCACGCTGATGGCGTAGACCGCCGCGAACAGATCCTCGGGGGCGCGGGTGTGGCTTTCCCAGGCGGCCTCGAACGATTTGCGGTACAGGGCAGCGCCGTCGAGCGGCTGGCGCAGCACCGGTGCGTCCCACAGCGGCGCATAGGCAGCGTCGGCGGCGGCCGCCAGCAGCACGTCATGGGCGCCGATCCGGCCGAGCAGCGCCTCGGCCTCGGCGGTCTTGCCGGCATGGACCAGCGACCGGGCCTGCAGGTAGAGCTCGAAGTCCTCGCCCTGGGACGGCGTCGCGGCGGCGGCCAGCAGGTCGTCGGCCAGTTTCCAGGTATCGCCGGACTGGAGCTGCCAGACCATGTCGGCCACGGCCCGCAGCAGCGTGTCGTCGGCCGGTTTGTTCTCGCGCAGATAGGGCAGCGCCTGCGCGCCCGCCTCGGCGTTGCGGTCGAGGAAATAGAGGCTGAGGATCTGCATCTGCCAGGCCCAGTCGCCATATTCCTCCGACGCGCGCAGCCGGGCCAGATCCGGCAGCGTGCCGGCAAGGTCGCCGTCCTCGTATCTGAAGGTGGCGCGGGTCTGCAGGTACATCTCGTCGGCGGGCGACAGGGCGATGGCGGTCTCGATGGTCTTCATCGCCGCCTCGCGGTCGCCGCTGCCCCACAGCACCTTGGCGCGGATGTACTGGCTCTCGGCGGTCTTGCCCATGGCGGATTCGAGCTCGTCCAGGTCGGCGAGCGCCATCTTGTAGTCGCCCAGCGCCTGCGAGGCGTAGGCGCGCACCATCAGCACCGCCGGCCGCGCCCACGGCGCCGTCGCCAGGATCTGCTCGGCGATGGCGCGGGCGCCTTTCGCGTCGCCCTTCTCGATCTTGATCACCGCCAGCATCAGCCGGGGCAACGGGTCGCCCGGGCCGTCGCCGAACAGCGACGGCAGCTCGGCTTTCATGGCCGGATCGGCGCCCGGATGCTGCCGGCCCAGCGCCGCCAGGTCGGCGATGGCGCCCTCGGCGTCTCCCTTCGCCGCTTTCGCGCGGCTGCGCAGCACGATCAGGAACGGATCCTGGCCGCCCAGCGACAGAGCCTTGTCCACGTCGGCCAGCGCGCCTTCCGCGTCGCGGCGGTCGAGCCGGATGCGCGCCCGAACCGCATAGACCGACGGATCGTCGGGTGCTGTCTCGGCGGCCTTTTCGGCGTCGGCCGCGGCCACCTCGAGGCGGCCCAGGTCGGCCAGCGCCGTCGCCTTGACCAGCCGCAGCCAGACGAAGTCGGGGGCGAGGGACGCGGCGTCGTCGAGCAGCGCCAGGCCCTCGTTCTCCTTGCCGGCGCGCAGCAGGATCAGGCCCTTGTAGGCCAGCGCCGCCGGGTTCTCGCCGACGATATCGAGCGCGGCGTCGATGTCGGCGAGGCCCTGGGCCGTGTCGCCCAGACCGGCGCGCACCAGGCCGCGATGGGCCAGCGCCACGGAATTCTGAGGATCGAGCGCGACGGCCTTGTCGAATGCGGCGATGGCGTCGGCATCCTTGTGCTGGCGCATCAGCGCATAGCCGCGCATGAACGCCGCATCGCCGTTGAACGGCTGCCTGGCGGTCAGGGCGTCGATGGCACGCAAGGTCATGGCGTAGTCGTAGGCCTGGAACGCGGTGCTGACCGCCATCCATTCCCGGACGCCGTCATCGGGGTTTTCGGCCGGCTTCCGCTCGCAATCCATGCCGCCTGCCAGGCCGCAGTCCGGCCGGGCCGGATCGATCTTGAGGTCGGGCGGCGCGGCGGCGAACGCCGGGAAGCCAGCCAGGATCAGGACGAGCAGAAATGCATGCCGCGTGCGCGCCCGCTGGCGTGTTCGATCTGCAGGGCGTTCCGGCATCATGGCTCCGTCAGGACCGCTCGATACTCGCCAGCTTGCCCGTCTTCGAGCCGGCGAACAACGGCCTCGGGGCGGCGCCTCAGGTTCCGCCGATTTTTTACGCCTGCACGTTTCTGTGACATACTGCGACCGGCCAATGGCATCACCACCCCGAGCGACAGAGGCAGCGACCCCATGAAAAAGCCGCATCCGGAGCAGGCTCACGTCATCGACGACGCCGAGTACAAGAAGCGTCTCGAGCAGCTCCAGATCGAGTTGGTCAAGCTGCAGCGCCACAACATCGCCAACGACCGCAAGGTGCTGGTGATCGTCGAGGGTCGCGACGCCGCCGGCAAGGACGGTACCATCAAGCGCATTGTCGAGCATCTGAGCCCGCGTGAGACGCGGGTCGTGGCGCTGGGCAAGCCGACCGACCGGGAAAGGACCGCCTGGTACTTCCAGCGCTGGGTGGAGCATCTGCCCACGGCCGACGAGTTCGTGCTGTTCAACCGCAGCTGGTACAACCGCGCCGGCGTCGAGCGGGTGATGGGCTTCTGCACCGAGGAAGAATTGCGCGAGTTCTACGAGACCGTCGGCCCGTTCGAGCAGATGCTGCAGCGCTCCGGCCTGGTGCTGATCAAGTACTACATGGACATCTCGAGGAACGAGCAGAAGAAGCGCATGAAGGACCGGCGGCGCGACCCGCTGAAGCAGTGGAAGATCAGCCCGATCGACGCCGTTGCCAACAAGCTGTGGAAGGAATACAGCGCGGCGCGCAACGACATGCTGCTCCACACCCACAGCCCCGCGTCGCCCTGGACCATCGTCAAGGCCGACGACAAGAAGACGGCGCGGATCAACCTGATCTCCGATCTGCTGTCGCGGCTCGACTACGAAGGCAAGAAGCCGAAGGTGATGCGGTGCAACCCCTCGGTCGTGTTCACCTACGATCCGGTCTATGTGGAAAACGGCCTGATCGCGCCCTGACATGGAAATCGAGATCAAGCTGCTGGTCCATCCCCACGACCTGACGGCTGTGTTGCGGGCGGTGGGCGACGTGGCGGCGGTTGCCGAGCCGCCTGCCGCCAAACGCCTTGAGAGCCGCTACTACGACACACCTTGCCGGAAGCTGAAGGGCCAGGGCATGACGCTACGGGTCCGCCGGAGCGGCCGGCGGTTCATCCAGACGGTGAAGACCGGAGGTGACGGCCTGTTCGTCCGGGGCGAGTGGGAAAAGCCGGTCGCGTCCTTCGCGCCCGAGCTGGACGGCCATGCCGAAGGGCTCGAGGAGATTTTCGTCACCGACATCGGGCGCGACAAGCTGGTGGCCTGCTTTCCCACCTGGCGGTCCGATCCCAGCCGCATCGAGCTGGCCATGGACACCGGCGTGATCCGCGCCGGCGGGCGCGAGCTGCCGGTCTGCGAGGTCGAGCTGGAGTTGCTCGACGGCGCCGCCGCGGACCTGTTCGACCTGGGTGCGCGGCTTGCCGAGATAGTCCCGCTCCAGCTCTCCATCGACGCGAAGTCGGCGCGGGGCTTCCGGCTCGCCGACAACACGACGCCGCCGTCGGTCAAGGCCGACAAGCTGGAGTTCCCGGACGACGTCACGCTGGAAGACGGGATGCGCGACAGCCTGCAGGCCTGCATCCGGCAGTGGCTGGCCAACCAGGCCTGCGCGTTGGACGGCCGCGATCCGGAAGGCGTGCACCAGGTGCGGGTGGCGCTGCGCCGGCTGCGTTCGGCGATCAACTTCTTCAAGGACTTCATCCCCGATCCACCGCTCGACGAGTTCCGGGACCAGTCGAGATGGGTAGCGGGCTGCCTGGGCCCGGCGCGCGACTGGGACGTGTTCCTGCTGGAGACCCTGCCGCCGGTGATGGAATTGTGGCCCGAGCACCGCGGCCTGCGCGCCCTGTACGACGGCGCGCGGCGGATGCGGGACGAGGGCTATGCCGAGGCGCGGGTCGCCATGAGCTCTCCGGCCTATACGGTGTTCGCCCTGCGCCTTGCCGGATGGGTCGAGCGACGCGGCTGGCGCGCCGGCCTGTCCGAGGACGGGATGAAGTCCATGAAGCGGCCGATGACCGACCATGCCGGCGGCCTGCTCGACCGGCTGTACAACCGGGCGCTGGATGTAGCCGACGATTTCGACAATCTCGGCGCCGAGGCCAAGCATGAAGTGCGCATCGCGCTGAAGAAGCTGCGCTATGCGGGCGAGTTTTTCCGCAGCCTCTATCCGCGCAAGGACGTGAAGAAGTTCCGCGACGCGCTCACCGAGATGCTCCACCTGCTGGGCAAGCTCAATGACCTGACCGTGGCCAAGGGACTGTGCGGCAAGCTGATGGATGCGGCCGAAGACGACGAGGAACTGGCCTCGGGCACCGCGACGCTGGTGACCTTCCACGAGCAGCGCGGCCATGTGTCCGACACGGCGCTGTCGAAGGCCTGGGCCGATCTGCGCGGCGCCGATCCTTTCTGGCGCGACTGACGCGTCCTACCGCGCGAAAAACCACCACGCGGCAGCGCCCACCGGCAACGCCAGCAGCAGGCCGGGGGCGACGCGCCTGGCCATGCCCATGCCGCCGATCCAGCCGATGATGACGAATTTGGCGACGATGTTGACCGCCACGGCGATCAGGATGGCGAGAGCGCCGACACCCGCGTCGAGCCCTCCGGCGACTCGTCCTGCAACGGTGAGGACCGGCGCGTCCACGTCGGTAACGCCGGCAATGGCCGAAACCAGCAGCAGGCCCCCGTCGCCCAGCCAGGATTGCAGTCCGGCGGAGGCCACCATGACGATGGCCAGGATGGCGGCGAAACGAAGCGGCGTCGCCAGGCTGAACGGCTTGATGTCGTCCAGGGCCTGCGCGCCCTGGCCGTCAGCGGGCTGGTTGCGCGGCCACATGATGGCGACGCACACCGCACCGGTCAGCGCCATGGCGCCCAGCACCGGCGCCAGTTTCCACGCCAACAAGGGGGCGAACGCCGCCGACACCACAAGCAGCCGACCGTATACGACAGTCGAGCTGGCGACGGTGGCAGTGGCGGCCGCAGGCTGAACGCCGCCGCTGGCCTTGCCGAGGCGCGCCATGGTGACGGCGACGGCGGTCGACGACGCCAGTCCGCCCATCAGCCCGGTGACGATAAGCCCCCAGCGCGGCCCGGCATGTTTCACCGCTACGTATCCGGCGAAGCAAAGCCCCGAGATCAGCACCACCATCAGCCAGATCACATAGGGATTGAGCGCCTCCCATGGGCCAAAGCCCTTGTTGGGGAGAACCGGCAGGATTACCAGCGACATGACCAGCAACCGGAACGCGGCTGTCATCTCCTCCCGTTCAAGGGTCTTCAGCCAACCATGCAGCGACGGCTTGAGCCCAAGCAGCACCGTGACCACGACAGCGCATGCCACCGCCTCCGTGTGCTTGCCAAAGCCCGCCAGTACGCCAAGAGCGAATGTCAGCAGCAGGGCGACCTCGGTGGTGATGTCCCGGTTCGCCGGGTCCCTTCGGCCGGTGACCAGCGAAGTGACCACGATGCCGGCGGCGCCAAGGGACACTGCGGCCAGGATGGCGACGCCGTAGAGGGTTCCCATCGCGGCGGCGACGCCGCCAAACAGGCCGAACAGCGAAAAGGTGCGCAGGCCGGCGACCCTCGTGCCCTCCGGCATTTCGCGCTGCGACCAGCCGCGCTCGACGCCGATCATCGCGCCGACTCCCAGCGCAATGGCGAGGTCCAGGAGCTGAAGCTTGTCAGTCATTCAGGCAGTCTGTGCGCTGGGGGACAACGGTACCGCATAGTCTCTTAGTATCACGCCATGTACCGTTTGCGGCGTCCGGCGAACGCTTTATAAGCGAAGCCCGACCAACAATCCCAGAAACCGGGAAGATGCCATGATCCGCGACCAGGAAATTTTCAACCAGCTGCGCGACACCATCCGCCGCTTCGTCAACGAGCGCCTGATCCCCGCCGAGGACAGGGTCGTCGAGGACAACGCCGTGCCGGCGGAGATCCTCAGGGAGATGCGCGAGATGGGCCTCTACGGCATGACCGTGCCCGAGGAGTATGGCGGGCTGGGCCTGACCACCGAGGAAGAGGCCTACATCATTATGGAAATGGGCCGCGCCTCGCCGGCGTTCCGCTCGAAGATCGGCACCAACAACGGCATCGGCTCGCAGGGCATCGTCATCGACGGCACGCCTGAGCAGAAGGCGCGCTTCCTGCCCAAGGTGGCGGCTGGCGAGTACGTCGCGTCGTTTGCGCTGACCGAGCCGGACGCGGGTTCGGACGCGGCCAGCATCCGCACCACGGCGATCCTCGACGGCGACGAGTATGTGGTGAACGGCACCAAGCGCTACATCACCAATGCGGCCGATGCGTCGATCTTCACCCTGATGGCCCGTACCGATCCGTCGAACAAGGGCGCGGGCGGCGTCTCGGCGTTCATCGTCGAGAAGAACAGCCCCGGCCTCACCGTCGGCAAGCCCAACCGGAAGATGGGCCAGGCCGGCGCCAACGTCTACGACGTGATCTTCGAGAACTGCCGCGTGCCGGCCGCCAACCTGATCGGCGGCATTCCGGGCCAGGGGTTCAAGACCGCCATGAAGACGCTGGACCGCGGCCGGCTGCACATCTCGGCGCTGTGCGTCGGCGTGTCGCAGCGCCTGGTCGAGGAGTCGGTGCGCTACGCCATCGACCGCAAGCAGTTCGGCCAGGCCATCGCCGAGTTCCAGCTGATCCAGGCCATGCTTGCCGACAGCCGCACCGAATCCTACGCGGCCCAGTGCATGGTGCTGGATGCCGCCCGCAACTACGACTCGGGCAACCGCAACGTCGGCGATATCGCCGCCTGCAAGTATTTCGCGTCGGAGATGGTCGGCCGCGTCGCCGACCGGGCGGTGCAGATCCACGGCGGCGCGGGCTACATGTCCGAATACGCCGTGGAGCGGTTCTACCGCGACGTGCGCATCTTCCGCATCTACGAGGGCACCTCGCAGATCCAGCAGCTGCTGATCGCGCGCAACCTGATCAAGGAATTCCGCGCATGAAGAACGATGTGAACCGGCAATGGGTCGTCGCGGATGCTGCGGGCGGCAACGGGCTGGGCCTGACGCGGGACCAGTTCGAGTACCGCGAGACCGCCGTGCCCGAGGTCGGCGACGGCGAGTTGCTGGTGCGCAGCGTGTATTTCTCCTGCGATCCCATGAACCATGCCTGGGTGAAGGGGCTGGAGGAGCGCTTCAAGGCGATCCCCATCGGTGATCCCATGTGCGGCGGTGTCGCCGGCCGCGTCGTCAAGTCGCGCCATCCGGACTTCAGGCCGGGTGATGCGGTGACCGGCTTCATGGAATTCGCCGATTACGTGGCCACCGGGCCCATGGACCGCACAGGCACGGCGCTGCAGCGGGTTCCTGACGGCTTTCCTCTGGCGTCGGGCCTCGCCACCCTGGGCATGAACGGGTTGTGCGCCTATTTCGGCATGGGCGACTTCGGCCATGTGAAGCCGGGCGATACGGTCGTCGTCTCGGGCGCCGCGGGCGCCATCGGCAGTGTGGCGGGCCAGCTCGCCAGGCTGTCCGGCGCGCGGGTGATCGGTATCGCCGGCGGACCCAAGAAGTGCGCGCTGCTGATCGGCGATCTCGGGTTCGACGCCGCCATCGACTACAAGGCCGAGGACGTGCCGAGCCGCATGGCCGCTCTGGCGCCCGAGGGCATCGACGTATTCTTCGACAATGTGGGCGGTACGATCCTCGACGCGGCGCTGGCGAACATGGCCCATGGCGGCCGCATCGTCATCTGCGGCGGCATCGCCACCTATAACTCTCCGGGACCTGGATTGCAGAACCACATGGCGCTGGCCATGCGGGCCTGCACCATGTCGGGTTTCTTCTTCTTCGACTACATCGCCCGCTTCGGCGAGGGCGTGAAGCGGCTGGGGGCATTGCTGAAGTCCGGCCAGATCAAGGAAGTGCTTGATGTGGCGGACGGATTCGACGCCTACCCGGATGCCGCGCTGGGCCAGTTCGAGGGCCGCAACATCGGCAAGCAACTGGTGAAGATCGCCGAAGATCCGGGGCGCTGAACATTCGGGCGAAGGGTTGTCGCAACTTCTCCGTTAAAGCCCATGTCTATTGCAGACGATAACGGAGAGATGACATGGCTAACAAAGTCCTGATTACCGCGCTGGTGGCCGGCGTGGCCTTGACGACGGGTGCCCTTACCGGCATCGGCGCGGCGTTCGCGGGCCCCGATCATGGCCGCGGCGACGGGCATGGCGGTCGCTCCCATGACCGGATGCTCGAGAAGCTCGACACCGACAAGGACGGCGCCGTCAGCAAGGCCGAGTTCGAGGCCAAGCGAAACGCCGACTTCACGGCCGCCGACACCAACAAGGACGGCAACGTGTCCGCCGCCGAACTGAGCGCCTTCCACGAAAAGAAGATGGCCGAGCGCAAGGCCGAGCGCGAGAAGCGCATGTACGATCGGCTCGACGCGAACAAGGACGGCAAGGTGACGAAGGGCGAGTTCGAAGGCGCCGGCATGTTCGACAGGATGGACACGAACAAGGACGGGAAGATCGCCGCCGACGAGATGATGGCGCATGGCAAGGGCAGCCACCGCGGCCATGGCGGCCCGGACGATGCCGACGGCCAGGATATGCCGCCCGCCGAGTAACGCAGGGCGTGGGATTGGCGAGGGGCGTCCGGCACGGCCGGGCGCCCTTTTCTTTTGGCCGGCGCGCATGCCATGCTGGCCCGAAGTTCACGGAGTGCCAGCCATGCCCCAGATCACCGCCAACGGCCTGTCGATCGAATATGACGAACGCGGCGGCGCGGACGATCCCGCCATCCTGCTGATCATGGGCCTGGGCGCCCAGATGCTGCTGTGGCCGGAGATGTTCTGCGACATGCTGGCGGGACAGGGCTTCCGGGTGATCCGGTTCGACAACCGCGACATCGGCCTGTCGCAGAAGTTCGACGGTGCGCCGGTGCCGGATGTGAAGGATATCATCGCTGGCCTGATGTCGGGCAAGCCGCTGCAGGTGCCGTACCTGCTGAACGACATGGCGGCCGATGCCGTCGGCGTCCTCGACGCGCTGGGGATCGGGAAGGCGCATGTGGTCGGCGCCAGCATGGGCGGCATGATCGCCCAGCTCGCCGCCATCCATCACCCAGCGCGCGTGCAGTCGCTCACCTCGATCATGTCGACCAGCGGCCGCTACGGGCTGCCGCCCGGCAAGCCGGAAGCCATGGAAAAGCTGCTGCTGCGCCCGGCGGGAAGCGACAGGAAGTCCGTCGTCGACCATTCGGTGATGCTGGCCGGCGTGATCGGCAGCCCGGCTTATCCGGTGCCGGAGGAGCAGGTCCGCGCGTTCTCGGAGCGGACCTATGACCGGTCGTTCTACCCGGAAGGTATGCCGCGCCACTACGCGGCCATACTCTCCTCGGGCAGCCGCGACGCGCTGCTGCCGGGCGTCACCGCGCCGACGCTGGTGATCCATGGCGACGCCGACCCGCTGCTGCCCGTCGAGCACGCGCACGACACGGCGCGGCTGATTCCGGGGGCGGCGCTGGAGGTGATCGAAGGCATGGGCCACAATTTGCCGCCACAGCTCAACATGCGTTTCACGACGCTTATCGGACGGCATGCCAAGGCGGCAGCAGCGTAACCGGCGCGTTCGCCGCCTCAGTCGCCGATCAGGTGCAGCACCACCTCGCGGCGCTGCGGCCGGTCGCGGTGCTCGAAGACGTAGAGGCCTTGCCAGGTTCCGAGGTCGAGCCTGCCGCCGCTCACCGGAATCGAAAGCTGGGTCTGGGTCAGCGCCGCCCTGATGTGCGCAGGCATGTCGTCAGGGCCCTCGGCATCATGGCGGTACGGGCCGGCCTTCGGGGCGATCCGGGCGAAGAAGTCGCGCAGGTCGGCGAGCACATCCGGATCGGCGTTTTCCTGGATCAGCAGCGAGGCCGAGGTGTGGCGGATGAACAGGGTCAGCAGGCCGTCGCCGATACCCTGGCCGTCGACCCAACTCGTCACGGGCCGCGTGAACAGGGTCAGGCCGGGACCGGTCGTAATGATGATAAGGGTGGTCCTGGCCTGCTTCACGCGGTCTCCTATTGCTCCGGCGCGGGCGACGCCTGCGGGGCCGGGCCCTGGGCCATGGCGCGCAGCGTGCCCAGCACCCAGGTCTCGCGCGCCGGGTCTTCCGGCGAGGTGAACGAGATGGCCAGCGCGTCGCTCGATACGGCCTCCTGGACAACCGGCGAGGCCAGTATGTTGCGCTCCAGCAGGGTGGCGATCTGGCGGCCGGCATTGGCGGTGGTCAGCGCGGCGACCATGTCGCGGCCCTTGGGCGTCAGGTTCAGCATGACCGCGCCGGCGCCGCGCATGTTCTCGCCTTCCGCCACGGCCTCGATCTGGCTGGACAGGTCGATGGAGGTCCCGATGGCCCAGATATCGATGCGGTCGGGTGCCTGCAGCGCGTCCATCTCGTCCATCGCCACGCCGCTCTCGACCAGCGGGATGATGCCGTTGGCATCATAGAGGTCTTCGTCCTGGGATACCTCGCGCAGCACGCGGTTGCCGCGCACGATCAGCAGGGTGCTGGCCTCGTTGTCGTCGAGGAAGGCTTCCAGCCTGCCCGCGTCGGCGGGGCCGGCGCGCAGCACGGGCCCCACGTCGGACTGGCCCGCCAGGTCGAGCTGGCCGGGGGTGAACGAGAAAATGCCTTCGACAGGCGCCATGGTGAGGCGCGCCTCCTCGGCATGCGCGGCGGGCGCGGCGATCAAGCCGAACAGGACCAGGGCAGCCAGCTTGCGGAACATGGGAGTCTCCAGGGATACGGGGCCGGCGGACGGCCGGCGGTCGAAGCGCTAACGCGGCGGGCCGCGCCGGGTTCCACCGGCGCAACGACCGCTATTCGGCGGCCTCCTTCTTGGTGGTCTCGATATTGTCCAGTTCGGCGGCGTCCTGGGCGAACAGGCGCTCGAGCTCCTCGGCGGCCTTGCGGGCGCGCTGGCTCAGCCGCTCCTCGTCGCCGGCCAGGGTGAAGTCGTTCTGCAGGCGCTGCTCGTCGTGGCGGCGGAAGGTGTCGATGGTCCGGTCCACATGGCCGCGCGGCAGGCCCAGGCCCAGCAGTACGTCCTCGGTCAGTTTGAGCGCCGAATGAAAGGTCTCGCGCCTTATGTTGGTCACGCCCAGTTCCATCAGCGCGTGCGCGTTGTTTCGGTCGCGGGCGCGGGCGAAGATCGGCACGTGCGGGAAGTTGGTCCGGACGATCTGCGCCGTCCGCACCGCCGCCTCCGGATCGTCGATCGCCAGCACGAACGCCCTGGCCTCGCCGACGCGGGCCGCATGCAGGATGTCGGGGCGCGACGCGTCGCCATAATAGATCTCGTTGCCGAAGCGGCGCACGAAATCGACCTGCTCGACGCTGGCGTCGAGGGCGGTGAACGGAATGCCCCGCGCCCGCAGCACGCGGCCGACGATCTGGCCGAAGCGTCCCAGCCCGGCGATCACCACGAAGCCGGACTCGGGTTCGGGCATCTCGTCGTAGTCCGGCCTGACGGCGGTCTTGGGCGGGGCGAACAGGGTGTCGAGCCGCAGCAGCAGCGGCGTCGCCATCATCGACAGGGTGACGACCACGCTCAGCAGGCTCGCTGTCTCGGCCGGCATGATCTTCTGCGCGGTCGCCGCGGTCAGGATGACGAAGCCGAACTCGCCGCCCTGGGAGATGGCGAGCGCCAGCCGCCGCGACGGCCGGTCACCCAGCCCGCTGAAGCGGCCGAGGGCGTAAAGCACCACTGCCTTGACAGCCAGCAACAGCAGGACGAGGCCCAGGATCAGCAGCGGCTTGTCGAGGAACAACGCCAGGTTGAGCGACATGCCGATGGCGGTGAAGAACAGGCCCAGCAGCAGCCCCTCGAACGGCGCGATGTCGGCCTGCAACTCGTGGCGGTAGTCGGATTCCGACAGCAGCGCGCCGGCGATGAATGCGCCGAGCCCCGCGGTCAGCCCGCCCAGCTCCATCAGCAGCGCCGCGGTCACCACGGTCAGCAGCGCGGCCGCCGTCATCGCCTCGCGCACGCCGGAGCGGGCGACCAGCGGGAAAACCCGGTTCAGCAGCAGCCTGCCGCCGACCACCACAAGCGCGATGAAACCGATGGCCTTCAGCGCATCGAGCGCCGACATCCCGGTCGCGCCCGCGCCGCCCAGCGCGAACAGCGGCAACAGCGCGATCAGCGGAATCGCCGCCAGGTCCTGGAACAGCAGGATCGAGAACGCGGTGCGGCCGTGTCGGGCGGTCAGCTCCTTCTGCTCCTGCAGCGCGAAGGCGGTCGACGACAGCGACAGGGTCAGGCCGATCAGCAGGGCGGTCAGGAACGGCAGGCCGGCCAGCAGGCCCAGCCCTGCCAGCGCCGCGCCGGTCAGCGCGACCTGGGCGGTGCCCAGGCCGAACACGGGCACGCGCATGGTCCACAGCCGCTTGGGCCGCAACTCCAGACCGATGATGAACAGCAGCAGCACCACGCCGAACTCGGCGAAGTGCAGGATGGTTTCCACCTGATACACCGAATAGATCAGGCCCAGGCCGAACGGCCCGATGACGATGCCCGCCAGCAGATAGCCCAGCACCGAGCCGATGCCCAGCTTGCGCGCGATCGGTGCGGCGAACACCGAGGCGGCGAGGAACAAGGCGATCTCGATCAGGATGCTGTCGGTCATCATCCACCGTGGCTGCCGGCGATTCCGGCGTCATCATGGTGGCATGAAATCGGTTTCCAGGTACCCGGCTTTTTCGGTCAGGCAACCTGCCGTTGCAGGAACCGCGTGCCGGGCGGCGGCGGGTCCTCGGGCGGGCCCGCGAAGCACTGGGCCATCGCCATCCAGCGGGTGGCCGTATCGCCGGTCGCTTTGAGGGTCGTGTCGGCCACGTTGCGGACCTGGGTAACTACCTGGCAGAACGCGGTGGCCGTGCCCTCGATCCGATTGGTGTCGCTGGGCTCGTGCCACTCCCAGATCGCACCCGACGGCGCGGTCAGCCGCACGTATGGCGGCTCGGCGGGCACCTCCAGCTTGCGGTTCGCGAAGGTCCAGCCATAGGTGTTGATGCCGATCACCGCGACATTGCGGATGCGGTCGGCGTCGATGCGCTCGACGCCCAGCAGGTCGTAGACCGCCTGCGCGTGCGACCACGTCTCCATCAGCCGCGCGGTGATGCACGAGCGGACCGACATGTCCGGTCCGCCCCACTTCACCCGTGCTTTCGGATCGGCGACCGCGAACTGCCCGGCGGTGTCGCGGTAGAGGTCGCGCCAGCGCGCTAGCAGGGCGCGGCCCCTGATGCCGCCCAGCCAGGCATGGTTGAACTGCAAATGGGTGCCGCCGGCCCTGACGTAGTCGGCCAGCTCGCGGCGGAATTTCAGGAATGCGTCGGCGTCCGCCAGCGTCAGGCAGGCGGCGTAGTTCCACATGTGCAGGTGGGCGATGACGTCGTTGATCGTCCAGCCCT
>CAMBYA010000019.1 GCA_945872035.1 Rhizobium sp. Q54 | reverse complement strand
GTGGGCATGCTGGGGCGCCACGAATTTCCAGGGTATCCCCGCACGGCAAGCGACAGGATGGTTGTGACTCAGCCTGACGGTACGGCTGGTTCGCGCCCGCTTGCGCGCCGAAAATCCGCGGTTTATATAACTGCCTAAGCAGTTGTTGTGTAGGCAGCTAATGACTTCCGGCCACTATACACCCGAGACGTTTAACGCTCGCAATGCCGTGGGCTATCTGCTGCGTTGCACGCTGAACCTGTTGCAGCCACGCATGGAAGCGCTGTTCACGGACCACGAGTTCACTTTCGTGCAGTGGTGCGTCCTGATGCAGCTGCGCGATGGGCTCGCCAACCGGGCTGCCGATATCAGCCGCAATCTCAACCATGACAGCGGTGCGCTGACGCGCGTGGTGGACCAGCTCGAAGGCCGCGGCCTGATCGAGCGGACGCGCAGCACCGAGGATCGCCGGATGGTCGAACTGGCGTTGACGCCCGATGGGCGCACCGCGGTCGATGCATCCGTCCCGCTGGTGGTGGACCACGTCAACAGGCTTTTCGAGGACTTCAGCCGCGAGGATCTGGACATGCTGATCGGCATGCTCAAGCGGATGATCGACAAGCTGCAGGACGGCGAGAAGGACCGCCAGCCATGAAGCAGGCGCTTGCGCTGATCGCCTTGTCCTGCGCGCTGGCCGGTTGCGTGCCGAACACACAGCCGAAGGGGCAGATGCTGGAGGCGAGCCAGCTTGGCCTGAACGGCGAGGCCGGGCCCACGGCACCTGCCGCCTGGTGGCGCGACTGGGCCGATCCGCAGTTCGACGCCCTGGTTGCCCGGGCGCTTGCCGGCAATCCGAGGCTCGCCGAGGCGCTGGCCCGGGTGAGTGCGGCGCAGGCATCGGCCGCCGCGGCACGGGGCGACGCGCTGCCCCGGGTGACGATCGACGGCAATGAGCAGTTCCAGCGGTTCAGCGAACGCTTCATCTATCCTCCGCCCTATGGCGGCGGCCATTACTGGCTGGGCTCGGTGCAGAGCAACCTGTCCTGGGACGTGGATTTCTGGGGCCGCCAGAAGGCGCTGATCGAGCAGGCGCGGGCGGGCGAGGCGGCGGCCGAACTCGACGCTGCAGCCGCGCGCCTGGCGCTGACCGGCGCGCTGGCCGAGGCCTATATCGGGCTGGACCGGGCCTATGCGTTGCTCGACATCGCCGACCGGACGGTGGCGCAACGCGGGCGACTGCTTGAACTGGCGCAGAGGCGGGTGATCGCCGGAATCGACAGCCGGGTCGAGGAGAAACAGGCGGAAGGGCAATTGGCGCTAGCCCGGGTTTCAAGGCAGCAGGCGATCAACGAGCGCGACAATGCGGTGCATGCCATCGCCGCGCTGACCGGCCAGGGCGCCGAGGCCTATGCGGGCATCGTCCGGCCGACGCTCGATCCTCGGGCGGTGCTGCCGCTGCCGGAGAGTCTGCCGGCCGACCTCCTGGCGCGGCGGCCGGATATCCTCGCGGCGCGGGTGCGGGTGGACGCGACCTATTCGGGCCAGAAGGCGGCAAAGGCGGCGTTCTATCCCAATGTCAACCTGGCGGCCTTCGCGGGCTTCCAGGCTATCGGGCTGAGCCATCTGCTCGGCGGCGCGGCGGGCGTGTACGGCGCTGGTCCGGCCGTTCATCTACCGCTGTTCGATGCAAGATTGAAGCCCAACTACGAGGGCGCCGTGGCCGAGACCGACATCGCGATCGCGGCCTACAACGGCGCGGTTGTGGCGGCTGTGCAGCAGGTCGCCGACCGGCTGTCGGGTATCGACTCCCTACGCATCGAACTGGTGGACCAGGCCAAGGCGCGCGATGCGGCGGAGCAGGCTTACGCCTTGGCCGAACGGCGCTATGGGGGCGGGCTCTCGACCTATCTGGCGGTGCTGACCACTGAATCGCAGCTGCTGGAGGCGCGCCGTCAATTGGCGGTGCTGAACGCGCAGCAGGCCATTGAGCGGGTGAAGCTGCTGGTCGCGGTAGGAGGCGACTTCTCGCCCCAACAAACAGAAACGCAAGCGGCGGGTCTCGACAAACCTGCGGCGAGGGAGTGATTCTATGGCTTCCCCTGAAATCAATCGCCGCCGCGGCCTGACGGCCATCGGGGTCATTCTCGTGGTCGGCCTGATCGCCTACGGCGCCTATTGGCTGCTCTACCTTTCGCATTACGAAAGCACAGACGACGCCTATGTCAGCGGCGACGTCGTGGCGATCACCTCGCTGGAGAATGCAACGGTGCTGGCGATCCATGTGGACAGCACCCAGACGGTCAAGCGCGGCCAACTCCTCGTCGACCTTGACCCGGCGCGGGCGAATATCGAGATGGCGAACGCGCGGGCCGAGCTGGCGCGGACCGTGCGCGACGTGAAGTCGACATTCTCGCGGGCCGACGAGCTGAGGGCGCTGATCCGGCAGCGGGAGGCAGAGGCGCAGCGCGCCGAGTCCAGCTACAAGCGGCGCGCGGACCTTGGCGCGGACGGCGCGGTGGCGCGCGAGGACATCGACAACGCCCGCGACGAGGCCGCCGAGCTGAGGGCGCAGGTGGCGGTGGCGAGGGAGCAGCTCAACGCGACTCTGGCCATGCTGGGTGGCACCAGCGTCGCGGACAATCCGATGGTGCTGGCGGCAGCCGGCAAGGTGCGGCAGGCGGCGCTGTTCCTCGCTCATATGCGGATCATCGCGCCCGTGGACGGCACTGTCGCCCAGCGTACGGTTCAGGTAGGACAGCACGTCAGGCAGGGCGAGCCGCTGATGGCGGTGGTGCCGCTGTCGGAGGTGTGGGTCGACGCCAACTTCAAGGAAGTGCAGCTCACCGACATGCGGGTGGGCCAGCCTGTCGAACTGGAAGCCGACATCTACGGCGGCGACGTGACCTATCACGGCAAGGTCGCGGGCTTTTCGGCGGGCAGCGGCAGTGCCTTCGCGCTGCTGCCGCCGCAGAACGCGTCGGGCAACTGGATCAAGATCGTGCAGCGGGTGCCGGTTCGCATCCTGCTCGATCCGGAAGAGGTGAAGAAGCATCCGCTGCGCATCGGTCTGTCGATGCAGGCGACCGTCGACATCAAGGACAAGTCCGGCCAGGTGATCGCGACCGAGGTCCGGCATGCGCCGATCCCGTCAAAGCCTGTCGACGACGTCGGACCTGACGTGGAATCGTTGATCGCGGAAACCATAGCAGCCAATTCGGGCGACGGCCGGAAGCCGTGAGTTCGCAGGCGCCAGCCGCGGTCAAGCCGCTCACCGGCCTCAAGCTGGGCGTCACCTCGATCGCTCTGGCCATGGGCACCTTCATGCAGGTGCTCGACATCACCATCGCCAATGTGTCGATCCCGACCATCGCCGGCGACCTGGGCGCCAGCGCCGACCAGGGCACGTGGATCCTGACGTCGTTCGCCATCGCCAGCGGCATCGCGCTGCCGCTGACGGGCTGGCTGATGGGTCGCTACGGCGCGGTAAAGGTATTCGTGTTCTCAATGCTGCTGTTCACCGCGGCTTCGCTCCTCTGCGGCCTTGCCTGGAACCTGAGCGGGCTGGTGGTGTTCCGGGTGATCCAGGGCGCCGTCTCCGGTCCGCTGGTGCCGGGTTCGCAGGCGCTGCTGCTGATGATCTTTCCGCCGCACCGGCGCGGCACGGCGCTGATCATCTGGTCGATGACGACGTTGATCGCGCCGATCTGCGGACCGATCCTAGGCGGCCTCATCTCGGACAACTATCACTGGTCATGGATTTTCCTGATCAACATTCCCGTGGGGTTGATCAGCGCGTTCCTGGTCTGGCGGAACCTGGGCGACTTCAAGACGCCGATCCGCAAGCTGCCCATTGACCTGATCGGCCTCCTGCTGCTGATCGTCTGGGTAGGCTCGCTGCAGATCATGCTCGACACGGGCAAGAATTCCGACTGGTTCTCGTCCAACACGATCGTCATCCTGGCGGTGGTATCGGCCGTTGCCTGCGCGGCGTGGGTGGTGTGGGAATGGACCGACAAGCATCCCATCGTCGACCTTCACCTGTTCCGGATCAGCAGCTTCTCGGTGGGCACGGCCGCGTTCTGTCTGGGTTACATGCTGTTCTTCTCCAATTTGGTGATCCTGCCGCTGTGGCTGCAGACGCAGGAGAACTATACGGCGACATGGGCGGGCCTGATCGCCGCGCCGAGCGGGCTTGTCGCGCTGGTGCTCTCGCCGTTCGCCAGCAAGCTGATGGCCCGGGCGGACATGCGCTGGGGCGCGTCATTTGCCTTCCTGATGTTCGCGATCTCGTTTTTCATGCGCGCGGGCTATACGGCGGACGCCAGCTTCTTCGATTTCGTCGCGCCGCTGCTGGTGCAGGGCGTGGCGCTGAGCACCTTCATGGTCTCGATCGTATCGATCACCGTGCAGGGCCTGCCGCCTGAAAAGATTCCGTCGGGCTCGGGCATCATGAACTTCGCGCGTATCACCGGCGGCGGCATTGCCGCCTCGATCGCGGTAACGTTCTGGGATCGGCGCGAGGTGCTGCACCAGAGCCGGCTGGCGGAAAGCTCCAGCTCCTATGACCCGGCACTGCAGCACGCCATGACGGTGCTGCGCGACCTGGGACTGACCGACACTCAGGCGGCAGGCATGCTGGTGCGCGAGATGGTGTCACAGGCCTATCTGCTGTCGACCACCGACCTGTCATGGATTTCTGGATGGGCCAGCCTGGCATTGATGGTGATGCTGTGGATTCCCAGGAAGCCAAAGTCGGAAGGCGTCGCGCCGCCGATTGCCGTCGCGGACTGACCGATTAAATATATCATGGTATAATTATGTGCTTGCTGCCGGGCCGGCGCGGTGCTACCTTGGCGCATGCTCGAGAGCTGCTATGTCCGGCCCGCACGCTTTCAGCCATGGGGAGATGGGTGCATGAACGTCCAGGTGAAGAGTGAAATTCCGCGTTGTCCGGGAGCGCCCACCTTCCAGGAAATCATGCGCTCGGATGGCGGCATCATCAAAGACGTGCTCGCCGCCCAGTCCAATCCGCCGCAAAGCCGCGACGACATTCCGTTCTCCAAGTACATCAGCCAGGACTTCGCCAGCCTGGAGATGAAGAAGATGTGGGAGAAGGTCTGGCAGTATGTCTGCCGCGAGGACCAGGTCGCCGAGCCGGGCGACTATCTGGTCTATGACATCGGCCATCATTCTATCGTCGTGGTGCGCACGGACGATGGCGCGCTGAAGGCCTACCACAATTCCTGCCTGCACCGCGGCACCAAGCTGAAGCCGTCGGAGAGCAGCGGCTGGTCGGCCAACATCCAGTGCCCGTATCACGGCTGGACCTGGAATCTGGACGGCACCTTGAACGAGGTGCCGTGCGCGTGGGAATTCCCGCACCTGGATTATGAGACGAACCGTTTGCCCGAGGTTCAGGTGGATATCTGGAACGGCCTGGTGTTCATCAACATGGACCTGAACGGGCCGTCGCTGCTCGAGTACCTGGGCGTCCTGCCGGAGCACTTCAAGGACTGGCCGTGGACCGACTGGTACCTGTTCATGCATCTCGAGAAGGAGCTGTACTGCAACTGGAAGACGGCGCAGGAGGCTTTCATGGAGGCCTATCACACGCCGCTGGTGCATCCGGAACTGACCCAGGTGGTGGGCGACTGGAACATGCAGCACGACGTGTTCGACGACCATGTGACCCGCGACCTGTGCGCGCTTGCCGTCGCGAGCCCGGCCGCCAAGAAGAAGATCAGCGAGCAGGAACGGATCGACCGTGTCATGCTTGGCGGGCGCTCGCCGGACGGCAAGTCGGTGACCCTGGAGGAAGGCCAGTCGGCGCGCAACGCCATGGCCAAGCAGGTGCGCAAGGCGCTGACCGACGGCTTCGGGATGGACACGTCGAGCTTCAGCGACGCCGAGATGATCGATTCCATCAAGTACAATTTGTTCCCGAACATCTTCCTCTATACCGGCATGGCGCTGCGCTCGATCCACCGGGTGAAGCCGATCAAGAACGACCCCAACCGCTGCACCTTCGAGGTGCTGATGATGCGGCCGGTGCCGAAGGGGCAACCTAGGCCCGACCCGGCGCAGATGGTGAAGATCCCGGAAGACATGAATTACGTCGATGTGAAGGAACTGGCGGCGTTCCCGCTGTCACAGATCACGTTCGACCAGGACACCGGCAATCTGCGCGCCCAGCATGAAGGGATGCTGGCCAGCGCCAAGGGCGCCGAGACGCTGTCGATCTACCAGGAATCCCGCATCCGGGCATTCCATGACACGTTGGACAAGTACATCAACAGGTAAGGTCGCCGGCCAATCGCAGACCGAGCGGGGGCGGCGCAAGCCGCCCGTCGCGACGCGCTAATCATGTGAACAGCGGAACAGACGTACCGGAGCCTTGGGCCCACGCTGGATCACGCCCTTGGCCTCGAGGTCGAGTTGCGCGGCCTTGAGCCACCATCCAGCCTTTTCGCCGCCGGGAAACAGCTCGCCTGACAGGATCGGCAACAACGCCGCCTTCGCCTCGGCGACCGTAATCCCCGGAGGTTCCGCCGGCAGCACGGCCAGCAGGGCTTCGCGCATGGCCGTGTATTTCGCGCGGTCGACCCGATAGGTATGGCCGGGTGACGTAAAGTTCTCGAGCGTGATCTTGTCGTCGGATGCGGGCATCGGATGCTCCATAGAACCGCGATAGGTGCTTCTGCTAGGCGCCATAATAGGTGAGGAACAGCGCCACCGCCTGCTCGGCCTCATGGCGGCTGACGGGTGCGCCGTCGCCGCCGGTGTAGATGGCGCGGACGTGCAGATCGTGGAGCACCAGACTGATGAACTGACGCGCGGCGAGGCCGGCATCGGGGATTCTCAGCAGGCCTGCGTCGTTCCAGCGGGTGAATAGGGCCACGTAGCGGTCGACGAAGCGCAGGTGGACGTTTTCGAAGAACTTCTGCCCGAACTCGGGCGACCTGAGACTTTCCCCGATGACGAAGCGCATGAACCGGATCATGTCAGGGGCGGCGAGATATCCCTGCGAGCCGAGCGCGATGTCCAGCAGGGTTTCGGCGGGCGAACTGCCCCGGTCGATGATGCCGTCGAGTTCCTGCATGTCGCGCTCGAACTGGTTCTGCATCATGGCCTTGAGCAGTCCGCGCTTGTTGCCGAACAAGCCGTAGAGCGTACTGAGCGAGCCGCCGGAGTGGGCAACGACATCCGAAAGGCTCACGGCGTCGTACCCATGTTCGAGGAACAGGGCGCGGGCGGCGTCGAGCATGGCGTCGCGCCGCCGTTCCCGGCGCGGGTCTCTGGAGATCGAGCCCTCGTGTTTCGTCATGGCTGTCCCGTCGCAAACGGTCTGGCAGTGGATTGACATGAAGTGTAACGAACATTACACATATTGCGCATGCGAAGAAACAATTGGTTCGTTTCGCCGTTCAAACAAAATCAGAGACATACACGCCGTTGACGCGGTTGCCGCCTGATCCATCTAGGGGTGGCCCGGCCGCCTTCGGCGCTTATTGTTTCGGGAGAATTGCGTGTTAAAGCAGGCATCAAAAAGCCGCATCGCGCTGATGATCGCCGGCGTCGCGGGCGTTCTCGCCGCGTGCGGCGATGGCGCACAGCAGGCGCCGCCACCGCCCGAGGTGAAGATCTACACAGTCAAGCTCGTCGAGATTCCCAGGGTCGTCGAGTTGCCGGGCCGGGTTCAGGCGGTCCGTACGGCCGAAGTGCGGGCGCGCGTCGATGGGATCATCGAGAGCCGGCTGTACCAGGAAGGCACGGACGTGAAGGCGGGCGCGCCGCTGTTCCGCATCGACCCGCGCGAAAAGCAGGCGGCGTACGACCAGGCGGTGGGCGCGCTCAGCCGGGCGCAGGCGTCGGCTCGCAACACCAAACAGGTTGTCGACCGATATCAGCCGCTGGTCAGCAGGGAAGCCATCAGCAAGCAGGAATTCGACGCCGCCGTTGCTGCGTCGGCGCAGGCGGACGCGGACGTGATCTCGGCCCAGGCGTTGGTGGAGCGCGCCGCGCTGGACCTGGACTACACCACCGTGACCGCGCCGCTATCGGGTCGCGCCGGACGGGCGCAGGTGACCGAGGGCGCACTGGTGAAGGGCACGGAGGGAACGCTGCTCACTACCATCGAGCAGCTCGACCCGATCTATGTGAACGTCACCCAGTCAAGCGCCGAGCTGCTTCGGCTACGCCGCGACATCGAGGAGGGCAAGGTCAAGTCCGTCCCGCTCGATCGGGTGCGGGTGATTCTCACCCTAGAGGACGGCAGCGTCTACGAGAAGGAAGGGCATCTCAACTTTCTCGACATGGCGGTGGATTCCTCGACGGGCTCCATCTCGGTCCGCGCCCAGTTCGACAATCCGGGCAGGCTGCTGCTACCCGGCCAGTTCGTGCGCGCCCGAGTGGAGGGCAGTTCCATCTCCAACGGCATAGTGGTGCCGCAACGGGCGGTATTGCTCAAGCCAGAAGGCGCGACTGTCCTCGTTGTCGGCAAAGACAATTTGTTGGAGAGCAAGCCAGTGAGACTGGGTCCACTGCATGGGACGCTCTGGGTGATCCAGTCTGGCCTGAACCCGGGCGACCGGGTGGTCACCGACGGACTGCAGCATGCCCGTGTCGGCGCGCCGGTCCGGGTCGAGGGCGAAGCGGGGATTCCCTCGGTGCCCGCGGCCAAGAAGCCGAACTGACAGCGCGGTAGGGAACAGGAACCGGCATGCCCCGCTTTTTCATCGACCGGCCCATCTTCGCCTGGGTCATCGCCTTTACGATCCTGTTGAGCGGCGGGCTGGCGCTGCGCGATCTGCCGACCGAGCAATATCCCTCCATCGCGCCGCCATCGCTGACGATCTCGACATTCTACCCCGGTGCAGACGCCGCGACCCTGGAGAAGAACCTCACCTCGGTGATCGAGCAGGAACTGAACGGTGTCGAGGGTTTCCTCTATATGTCCTCGAACAGCCAGTCCGATGGCTCGGCCTCGATCACGGTGACTTTCCGGTCAGGTACGGACATCGATGTGGCTCAGATGGAGTTGCAGAATCGTCTGCGCCGGGTGGAACCGCGTCTGCCCGCAGAAGTTCGCCAGCAGGGTGTGCAGGTCAACCAGGCCAATTCCGGCTTCCTGATGATGATCGCGCTGACCTCACCCAGTAACAGCATGACGCAGCTGGCCCTCAGCAACTACGCATCGAACCGGCTTATCGACGAGCTCAAGAGGGTGCCTGGCGTGGGCGATATCCTTCTTTTCGGCTCGCCCTATGCCATGCGTATCTGGCTCGATACCCAGAAGCTCACCGGCTACGGCATATCGGCCGCCGAAGCGCTGGCCGCCGTGCGCGAGCAGAACAGCCAGACCGCCGGCGGACAGATCGGCGACCAGCCGACCGTTCCTGGGACGCAGCTCAATGCCGTCGTGGTCACGCAGAACCGGTTCACCAACCCCGAGCAGTTCGGCGCCATCATTCTGCGCGCGAACCCGGATGGCTCGACCATCAAGCTGCGCGATGTGGCGCGGGTGGAGTTGGGGGCGCAGAGCTACGGCTTTCGCGCGACGCTGAACGGGCGGGAAATGGGCGGCATGGCAGTGCAGTTGCAGACTGGCGCCAATGCGCTGGCGACCGCCAACGCGGTGAAGGCGCGCATGGCCGACCTGGCCAAGGACTTTCCGGGTGACATGACCTGGAGCATTCCCTACGACATCTCGCCGTTCATCCAGATATCGATCAATGAGGTCGTCAAGACGCTGGCCGAGGCCATCCTCCTGGTGTTCCTGGTGATGTACCTGTTCCTGCAGAACCTGCGCGCTACCCTCATTCCGACCATCGTGGTGCCGGTGGCGTTGGCGGGCGCGTGTCTTGGGCTGGCGTTGTTCGGCTTCTCGATCAACGTACTGACCCTGTTCGCCATGGTGCTAGCCATCGGCATCCTGGTCGATGACGCCATCGTGGTGATCGAGAGCGTCGAAAGGTTGATGCGTGAGGAAAGGCTGTCCCCCAGGGATGCGACCATGAAGGCCATGGGGCAGATCACCGGCGCGCTGATCGGCATCACCCTGGTACTTGTCGCGGTGTTCATACCGATGGCGTTCTTCCCCGGCTCCACGGGCGGAATCTATCGGCAGTTCTCGGTGACGCTCGCGGTCTCCATGGCGTTTTCAGCGCTGATGGCGCTCACCTTGACGCCGGCGTTGTGCGCGACCTTGCTGAAGCCGCACAAGGAGGGGGACCGCCGCAAGGGGATGCTGGGTCCGTTCTTCGGCCGGTTCAATCGGGTGTTCGAGCGCGGCACTGAACGCTATGAGCGTACGGTCGGCGGGATGCTCGGCCGGCCGCGGAGATGGTTGGGTGTGTTCGTTCTTATGTTCGCATTGATGGCCGTGGTGTTCGCGACCATGCCTTCAAGTTTCCTGCCTGAAGAAGACCAGGGCTTTGTCGTCGGCGTTGTTCAGGCCCCAGCGGGCGCCACCTTCGAACGGCTCGACGAGGCGGTCGCCGAGGCGCAGGCGATCATTCTGGCGCAGCCCGAAGTGAAGACAGTCGCCGCCATCCGGGGATTCAGTTTCTTCGGCAACGGCCAGAACGCGGCAATGATGTTCATCTCGCTGCATCCCTGGGACGAGCGCACGGATGAAGGCAGCCAGGCGAGCGTTTTGGCGATGCGCCTGATGATGGGGCTGCAGCAGGTCAAGGGCGCCCGGGTGTTCATCTTCAACCCGCCGCCAATTCCGGAATTGGGGAATGCCAGCGGCTTCAGCTATCGGTTGCAGGACAAGGCCGGCGGTTCCTACGAAGGGTTGCTGGCGGCGCGCAACCAGATGTTGGGCATGGCCATGCAAAGCAAGGTACTGGCCGGCGTGCGTCCAGAAGGCATGGAGGATGCGCCCCAGGTAAAGGTGCTGATCGACCGGGTGAAGGCGCGCGCGCTGGGGCTGCAGATCAACGACATCAACCAGACCTTGTCGATCGCCTTCGGCTCGGCCTACGCCAACGACTTCAACTATCAGGGCAGGGTTCTGCGCGTTCTGCTGCAGGCCGATGCCGCCGCGCGGATGACACCCCAGGACATCCTTTCACTCAGGGTGCGGAACGACCAGAACCAGATGGTGCCGTTCTCGGCGTTCACGACAGCCGAGTGGACGGCCGGCCCGCCGCAACTCAAGCGCTACAATGGCTATCCGTCGATGAACATCTCCGGCGCGCCGGCGCCTGGATACTCGACAGGCGAAGCCATGGCGGAGATGGCGCGGCTGACCGAACAACTGCCGGACGGCTATGGCTTCGAGTGGACGGGACTGTCCTATGAAGAGCAGCAATCGCGCGGGCAGGTCGGCGCGCTCCTTCTGCTGTCGCTGTTGATCGTGTTCATGGTGCTGGCGGCGCTTTACGAGAGCTGGACGATTCCGCTCGCCGTGATGCTGATCGTGCCACTTGGCGTGCTGGGGGCTCTGGTGCTGACCTGGGCGCGCGGGCTGTCGCTCGACATCTATTTCAACGTGGGCATGATCACCATCATCGGACTGGCGGCGAAGAACGCCATCCTGATCGTGGAGTTCGCCAAGGACCTGGAAGCCGAGGGCAAGGGCGTCGTCGAGGCGACGCTGGAGGCGGTCCGGTTACGGCTGCGGCCGATCATCATGACCTCGATGGCGTTCGTCCTCGGCGTTCTGCCGCTGGCGCTGTCGTCGGGCGCGGGCTCGGCCAGCCGCGTGGCCGTGGGCACGGGCGTCGTCGGCGGCATGATCGCGGCGACGGCCTTCGGCATCTTCTTTGTGCCGGTGTTCTACCTGGCGACGCGCAAGTGGCTTATGCGCAGCAAGCCGATGGCGCCGGGCGTGCCGAAGGAGGCCGGCAATGAGTAGCCGCTACGCGGCCATGGCCTTCATGGCGGCGCTGCTGGCCGGGTGCACCATGGCGCCTGATTACAAGCAGCCGCAGATGGCGACTGCGCCAGCCTATCCGGCGGAAGGCCAGCCGGAATTGAGCGAGGCACTGGCGACGGCGCTCGGCTGGCGCCAGTTCTTCGCCGATCCGAGGCTGGTGCGGCTGATCGATGTGGCGCTGGTCAATAACCGGGACCTGCGGATTGCGGTGGAGCGGATCGAGGAGGCGCGCGGCCAGTATCGCATCCAGCGGGCCGACCTGCTGCCAACGATCGAGGGCCAGGCATCGGCCCGGCGGAGCCACGGCGGCTCGATCTCGACGGGCGGCTCCGGCGCGGCCACCACCATCGACCGCAACAGCGTGGGCGGTGCGATCACCAGCTTCGAACTGGACTTCTGGGGCCGGGTGCGCAGCCTGAGCAATGCGGCGCGCGCGAGCTATCTGGCGACCGTACAGGCCGAGCGGGCATTCCGCATCAGCCTGATCGCCGACGTGGCCGGCGTCTATCTGGCGCTCCGCGAGGCGGAAGAGCGCATCGCGCTGGCCGAGGCAACGGTGGACAGCCGCAACCAGGGACTGGAGATCGCCAAGCTTCGCCTCGACGCGGGCGTGACCTCGGCGCTCGACTACCGGCAGGCCGAGACGCTGCTGACCCAGGCGCACACCGAACTGGCGGCGCTGCGGCGGACCCGGGCGCAAGCAGCCAACCAGCTCGAGGTGCTGGTGGGCGGTCCGGTCGACGGACCGCTGCCCAATCCGCAGCCGCTGCTGGACCAGGGGATGGACAGGCAGCTGGGCGCGGGCTTGCCGTCGGACCTCCTGCTCAACCGGCCGGATATCCTGGAGGCCGAGCAGCAGTTGCGGGGGGCCAATGCCAATATCGGTGCGGCACGGGCCGCGTTCTTCCCCAAGATCACGCTGACCGGTTCAGGCGGCTACGAGTCCATCGAGCTGAAGAACGGCGTCGGCCAGGACGGGGTGAGCTGGAGCCTGGGTCCGGCATCACTGACCCTGCCGATCTTCGATTTCGGCCGAAACCAGGGGAACCTGGATGTGGCCAAGGCCCGCAAGAACATCGCCGTCGCCAGCTACGAAAAGACGGTGCAGACGGCGTTCCGCGAAGTGGCGGACGCGCTCGCGGCGCGGCGCTATCTGGCCGACCAGGTGGAGGCGCAGGAGCGGGCGCTGGTGGCGCAACGCAACAGCGCCGAACTGGCGCAGCTGCGCTACCGCAACGGCGTCGCGAACTACCTGGAAGTGCTCGATGCCGAGCGCAGTCTGTTCGACGCCGAGCAGTCGCTGGTCGAAACCCGCCGGAATCAACTCCAGAACCTGGTGTCCCTCTACGTGGCGCTGGGTGGCGGCCTTACCGAATAGCTATCTCGCGGTACGACCCGAGAAGCATCTGCCAGAGCTCGGCCTGGCGCCGCCGGAATGGACCCGGCGGGAAGCCGCGGCGCGCGGCGTGGGCCTGGGGAAACGCGTCCCAGCCGCTGTGCTCGACGCGGTCGTGTCACTGCCTCCGCCTGGCCGCCGCGCCGAAGGGAACCACCAATCGTCCGGGGCGTTCTGTTGCGGTATCACAGCAGGAGGATTCCATGCGCTCCATCGTATGCATGACGGTGGCCGCCGTCCTTCTCGCAAGCGGCGGGGCCAGCGCCGGAGAGAAGGCATCGACGGTAGCGCAGACCGTGACGTCCGACGACGAACAGGCGGCCGTGACATTCGCGCGCGACGCCAGTCTCGCCGGGCTGTTTGACGTTGAATCCGCGCAGCTTGCTCTCGACCGGGCAACCAGCCCGGACGTGCGGAAACTGGCCCGCGAGATCCTCGAGGACCAGTCGCTTGCCAATTCGAGGCTGGTCGCCTTCGCGCCCAAATACGCGCGGACCACGATGAACGCCGAATACGCCGCGCGCCTTGACGCACTCAAGGCCGTCAAAGCCGAGGATTTCGACAAGGCGTTTCTCGCCGCCCAGAAGACGTCGCACGACTACAGCTTGAAGCTGCTGTCCGACTACGCCCAGTCCGGCGGCGACAAGATGCTGAAATCCTATGCGTCGGAGACGCTGTCTTTCGTCTCCCTGCACCAGTCCCACGTGCGTAGCCTGCAATAGGCAGGGAAGCGCGGTCGACAGCGGCGTCAGGCCGCGTGAGACGGCCAGGCCTGCCCTGGCGTTCGGATTGTTACAAACCGTTAAATTTTGTAATCAACGACAGTGTATTTGACATGACTGCGGCCGGGTGATTCAGGCATTGTTACGCGGGGGCGTGACTGAAGGTTGCACGAATATGGATCGCTTGCAGGATGGCAAGACGGCGCAATCCCGCTCCTCGGCCGAGACCGGCTCGCCGCCCCGGCGGTCGAAACGCCGGCTCAAGATCGCGTCGCAGTCCGAATTCCGTGAGAAGTCGCGCGTCTTTCTTTACGAACTGTCCGAGTACTTCTGCAAGGTCCTGCCGGCCTACAGCCAGCACGTGCAGAACGATCTGGCCAAGCTGCTGATCATCCATGCGCTCGGCGCATCGAATATCCAGCGGTTGATGGCGACGACGCAGCGGGTTCCCTATGAGTCGGTGGACGTCCGGATTCCCGGCGAATTGCAGGTGCCGTCCAATGCGCTATCGATCGCCGATTCCACCGGCCTCCCGCGCGAGACCGTGCGCCGGAAGCTGAAGGAACTGATGGCGGCCGGCATGGTGATGGAAGACAGTCGCGGCGGTTACAGGCTGAAGCCCGGATCGGTGCAGACCGAGGAATTGCAGGCGGCGTTCTATGCCAGCTTCAAGGCCATGATGACCGTGATGGAGGCCTGCCTCGATGCCAACCTGGTAGAGGTGGAATAGGTCTCGCTCACTGACAGTCGACCTGCCATTGGGTTTTCACCCTTGGCCTTAACACAGCCTCGCCTTCAGGCCTGGGATTTGACCGTGGCCCGGACGGAGCGCTGCGAGATGTCGGGACGCTCGGCGATGGACTTCGGTGCGAAGCGGTCGGGGTCGGCCAACTCCCACAATGCGGCGAACGGCGTCTCCTCGGGCGCGTCGAGCAGGGCGCGCGGCTTGAGCTGGGGATAGAGGTCGGCGGCCGAACGGATCTCATTGGGCGTAAGGCGCATGTACAGATGCTCGGGGCGCAGCTCGTCCGGGTGGTCGAGCCCGGCGGCGCCGACGATTTCGGCCAGCTTGGCGATGGTGGCCGCATGGAAACTGCTGACCCGCTGGGCGTGGGTCGGGACCACAATGGCACGTTGTCGCAGCGGGTCCTGAGTGGTGATTCCGGTGGGGCAGGTGCCGGTGTGGCAGCGCATTGACTGGACGCAGCCCAGCGAGAACATGAAGCCGCGTGCTGCGTTGCAGAAGTCGGCACC
>CAMBYA010000018.1 GCA_945872035.1 Rhizobium sp. Q54 | reverse complement strand
TGCCCAGCTCGCCTTCGGGCGAGCCGAGGAAGTCGTACATATCCTTGGCGGCCAGCGCCTGGACCAGCGCCTGCGGGTCGGCCATGCCGATGTCCTCCGCGGCGAAGCGCACCAGCCTGCGGGTGATGTAGAGCGGATCCTCGCCCGCGGTGAGCATGCGTGCGAGGTAGTAGAGAGCTGCGTCCACGTCCGAGCCGCGCAGGCTCTTGTGCAGGGCGCTGATCAGATTGTAGTGGCCTTCCTGCGCCTTGTCATAAACGGGCGCCCGGCGCTGCACCACGTCGGCCAGAGCGGCTGTATCGAGCGGCTGGGCGCCTGCGCCGAGCGCCGCCACCTCTTCCACCATGTTGTAGAGGAAGCGTCCATCGCCGTCCGCCATGGCCTTCAACGCCACCCTCGCATCCGGCTCCAGCGGCAGGGGATGGCCGATATCGGCCTCGGCCCGCGCCAGCATGATCTCCATGGCCGCGTCGTCCAGCCGGCCCAGCACCATGACCTGCGCCCGCGACAGCAATGCGGCGTTGAGTTCGAAGGACGGGTTCTCGGTGGTTGCGCCCACCAGGATGACGGTGCCGTCCTCCACATACGGCAGGAACGCGTCCTGCTGGGAGCGATTGAACCGGTGGATCTCGTCGACGAACAGCAGGGTGCCCTTGCCGTCGCGGCGGCGCGACTTGGCGGTCTCGAATACCTTGCGCAAGTCCGCGACGCCCGAGAACACCGCCGATACCTGCTCGAAATGCAGATCGACATGATCGGCGAGAAGTCGCGCGATGGTGGTCTTGCCGGTGCCGGGCGGCCCCCACAGGATCAGCGACGCCATGCGACCCGCGCCAAGCATCCGGCCGATCGGACCGGTTGCGCCGAGCAGGTGATCCTGCCCGACCACGTCCTCGATACGCGCCGGCCGCAGCCGGTCGGCGAGCGGCCGGGGCGCCGATGCTTCGAGCCCGGCGGTCTGGAACAGGTCTGACATCGCGCTAATGTAGGGTGTGTACCCTACTGGCGGAAGGTCCCCGTGACGATCTGGTCCTGACGCTTGATCTTTACCTCCATCACGCCCCTGTAACCGGTCCAGCTGGCGTTGAGCTCGGCCACCGATCTGACCGGCTTGTTGTTGATGGAGACGATGTAGTCGCCGGGCCGCAGGCCGGAACGATGCGCGGAGCTGCCGCGTTCGATGGCCAGAACAATGACGCCCTTGTCCATGATGTCGAGCTGCAGCTCATCCGCCAGGGCCGGTGACACGTTCGCCACCTTGGCGCCGGCGAACAGGTGTCCCTTAGGCAGCATGGTCTCGTCGCGCTTGGGGACCTCGGGGGCGGAGATCAGCGGGACGGCAAGAGTCATCTTCTTGCGGTCGCGCAGCACCGTGATCTTCACCTTGCCGCCGACAGAATGGGTGGCCAGGAGCGAGATCATGCTGGCGGGATCGTCGACCCGCCGTCCCTCCAGTTCGGTGACCACGTCGCCGACCTGAAGACCGGCCTTGTCGGCCGGGCCGCCCGGATAGACGGCATTGACCAGCACACCACCGGGCCGGTCCAGGCCGAGGGATTCGGCAAGGTCGCTGGTGATCTCCTGCCCCGTGGCGCCGAACCACGGCCTCAGCACCTTGCCGCCCTTGTCCGACGCGTCGACGATACGGTCCACCATGTTGGCGGGGATGGCAAAGCCGATGCCCGCATAGCTGCCGGTGGGCGAGAAGATCGAAGTGTTGATCCCGAACAGCTTGCCGTCGAGGCCTACCAGCGCGCCGCCGGAATTGCCCGGATTGATGGCGGCGTCGGTCTGGATGAAGAACTCGAAGTCGCCGGCCGACGACCGACTCGCGCGCCCCACCGCCGAGACGATGCCCTGGGTCACGGTCTGTCCGATGCCAAACGGATTGCCGATGGCGAAGGCGACGTCGCCCACCTCGATCGTGTCCGAATTCCGCAATGGCAGGAATGGAAGGCCGGCCGCTTCGACCTTAAGCACCGCCAGGTCGAGACGTGCGTCATCCGCGAGAATTTTGGCCTTGAACTCCCGCCGGTCGCTCAGCACGACGAAGATTTCGTCGGCCCCGTCGATGACGTGGTGATTGGTGACCACTACGCCGTTGGCGCGCACGATGACGCCCGAGCCCAGCGAGTTCTGCTGCTTCTTCTTCTCCTGCGGCTCGTCGCTGAAGCGGTCGCCGAAGAACTGCCGGAAGAACGGGTCATCGAAGATCCGATTGCCGCCAGCCTGCACCATCTTGGTGGTGTAGATGTTCACCACGGCCGGCGCGACGCGCTTCATCAGTGGCGCATAGGAATATTCGATCACGGACTTGTCGGCGGGCACCACCTTCTGCACCGGCCCGGGCGAAGCAAGCGGCGCGGCCGTTTCGGCGTCGGGTTCGGGCGGGCCGAGCTGCGCGAGGCTTGCGCCGACCGTGCCACCGACCGCCAGCATGACCACCATCGCCAGCGCGCCGCGCCAGCCCGAAAACCATCCGCTCATGCGTCCGTCACCCTCTCGAAAGTCCCGTTTCTATGTAGGAGGCCGGTTCCACAAACGCAAAGGGCAGCCGGTGAGGGCTGCCCTTCGGTGAATTCCCAGAGGGACCAGGCTTACGCCTCGTCCTCGTCGTCCGCGTCGCGCGCCTCGGCGGTCGGACCCGCATCGGTGCCCTTGGCCTCGGGATCACGGTCGACCAGTTCGATGATCGCCATCGGCGCGGCGTCGCCATAGCGGAAGCCGGCCTTCATCACGCGGGTGTAGCCACCTGCCCGATCCTCGTAGCGCTCGGCGATGGTCGAGAACAGCTTGTCCACGATCTTCGCTTCCGGGATCTTGGCCGCCGCCTGACGGCGGGCGTGCAGGCTGCCGGTCTTACCCAGCGTGATCAGCTTCTCGACGTAGGGCTTCAGCTCCTTCGCCTTGGGCAACGTGGTCTTGATCTGCTCGTGCTTGAGCAACGACGTCGCCAAGCCCTGCAGCAGCGCTTTGCGCGCCGATGAGTCGCGATTGAGTTTCCGTCCAGACATACCATGGCGCATCGCGCTACTCCCGAATGACCGGCCTAGGGCCGATCAGTATTCACTTTCCAGTTTCTTCGCCAGTTCCTCGATGTTTTCCGGCGGCCAGTTGGGCACTTCCATGCCCAGCTTGAGGCCCATCGAGGACAGCACTTCCTTGATCTCGTTCAGCGACTTGCGGCCGAAGTTCGGCGTGCGGAGCATCTCCGCCTCGGTCTTCTGGATGAGATCGCCGATATAGACGATGTTGTCGTTCTTCAGGCAGTTCGCCGAACGCACCGACAGTTCGAGCTCGTCGACCTTGCGCAGCAGGTTCCGGTTGAACTCCGGCTCCTTCTCTTCCTCGCGGCGCACCACCTCGCGGGGCTCCTCGAAGTTGACGAACAGCTGCAGCTGGTCCTGCAGGATGCGGGCGGCATAGGCCACCGCGTCCTCGGGACCGATGGAGCCGTCGGTTTCCACGTCCATGGTCAGCTTGTCGTAATCGAGCACCTGGCCCTCGCGGGTGTTCTCCACCCGGTAGGAAACCGACACGACCGGGCTGTAAAGCGCGTCGACCGGGATCAGGCCGATCGGCGCGTCATCCGGACGATTGCGGTCCGCCGGCACGTAGCCCTTGCCGTTGTTGACGGTCATTTCCATGTTGATCTCGGCGCCGTCATCCAGCGTGCAGATCACCAGGTCCGGATTGAGGACCTCGATGGAGGCGTGCTCGCTGATGTCGGCGGCGGTCACCTGCCCCGGGCCCTTGGCCTTCAGCGACAGGCGCTTGGGGCCGTCCACATGCATCTTCAGCGCGAGCGACTTGATGTTCAGGACAATGTCGGTCACGTCCTCGCGGACGCCCGGGATCGACGAGAACTCATGCAGCACGTCGCCGCCGCCATGAGAAACCTGGATGGCGCTGACGGCGGAGCCCTGCAGCGAGGACAGCAACACGCGGCGCAGGGCGTTGCCCAGCGTCAGGCCGAAGCCGCGCTCGAGCGGCTCGGCGACGATCGTCGCCTTCGTCTTCGCGTTGGTCCCCGGCTTGACCTCGAGCTTGTTCGGCCGAATCAGTTCCTGCCAGTTCTTCTGTACTACCACCGTTAGACCCCTTTTTAAGGTCAAGCGCCCCGGTGGGGCGCTGTACTCTTGAATGTTCCGCGTGCCTTGAGGCTTAGACGCGGCGACGCTTGGGCGGGCGGCAACCGTTGTGCGGGATCGGCGTCACGTCCTTGATCGACGTGATCGTGAAGCCCACCGACTGCAGCGCGCGGAGCGCCGACTCGCGGCCCGAACCGGGACCGCTGACTTCTACTTCCAGCGTCTTCATGCCGTGCTCCTGCGCCTTGCGGCCGGCGTCTTCGGCGGCCAGCTGGGCGGCGTAGGGCGTGGACTTGCGCGACCCCTTGAAACCCTGCGCACCGGCCGAGGACCAGGCAATGGTGTTGCCCTGGTGGTCGGCGATGGTCACCGTCGTGTTGTTGAACGTGGCGCTGACATGCGCGACACCCGAGGTGATGTTCTTGCGTTCGCGGCGCTTTACGCGGCCGGTATCGGTTGCCATGACGCTCTGTCCTTACTTCTTCTTGCCGGCGATGGGCTTCGCCTTGCCCTTGCGCGTGCGTGCATTGGTGCTGGTCCGCTGGCCGCGCACCGGCAGTCCGCGGCGGTGACGCAGACCGCGGTAGCAGCCCAGATCCATCAACCGCTTGATATTCATCGCCACTTCGCGGCGCAGATCGCCTTCGACCGTATAGTCGCTGTCGATGCTCTCGCGAATATGGATGACCTCGGAATCGGTCAACTCGTTGACACGGCGTTCCGACGGGATGTTCAGCTTCGCGCAGATTTCCTTGGCGCGCGTGTGCCCGATCCCATGGATGTAGGTCAGCGCGATCTCGACCCGCTTGTTGGTCGGTATGTTTACACCGGCGATACGTGCCACGACGTTAGTCTCCTTAGGCGTTCAATTCTGCGCTGATCCGCCCTGATTCGCGGAACGCGGGATTATAGAAAGCTACAGCGTCCAGTCAACCACCCAGCCGCTGGTCGGCGGCGAGGACGTTTTCGATCTCTTCGGCGACCGTGTCCATGGGCGCCATGCCGTCCAGCTGCACCAGGTTGCCGCGCTTCGCGTAGTAGGGAAGCAGCGGCGCCGTCTCCTTGTGGTAGGTGGCGAGGCGCGAGCGCACGGTGGTCTCGTTGTCGTCGGCGCGGCGCACCATCTCGGTCGAACCGCACACGTCACAGACACCCGGGACCTTGGTCGGCTTGAACGTGTCGTGATAACCGGTGCCGCACTTGCCGCAGGTGAAGCGGCCAGTGATGCGCTCGACCAGCGCCTCGTCGTCCACTTCCATCTGGATCACGTGATCGAGCTTCAGGCCCTTTTTCTCCAGCATGGCATCCAGCGCTTCGGCCTGGGCCACGTTGCGCGGAAAGCCGTCCAGGATGAAACCGCGCTTGGCGTCGGGCTGGTCGATCCGGTCGGAGATGATCGACACGACCACGTCGTTCGGCACCAGTTCGCCGCGCTTCATGATCCCGTCGGCGATCCGGCCAATTTCGGTGCCCGCCTTCACGGCGGCGCGCAGCATGTCGCCCGTGGACAGCTGCACCATGCCGTGCCGGTCCTCGAGACGCTTGGCCTGGGTGCCCTTGCCCGCGCCGGGGGGACCAAGAAGAATGACGTTCAACCCTTCCTCCCGCGCAGCCGCGACTTCTTGATGAGGCCTTCGTACTGATGCGCCAGCAGATGCCCGTGGATCTGGGTCACGGTATCCATGGTGACGTTGACGACGATCAGCAGCGAGGTGCCTCCGAAGTAGAACGGCACCGAGAACTCCGAAATCAGGATTTCCGGAATCAGGCAGAGCACGCAGAGATAGGCGGCACCCACGACGGTAATCCGGGTCAGCACGTAGTCGATATACTCGGCCGTCTTTTCGCCCGGGCGAATGCCGGGCAGGAAACCGCCATGCTTCTTCAGATTGTCGGCGGTGTCCTGCGGATTGAACACGACAGCCGTATAGAAGAAGCAGAAGAAGATGATCATGCCGAGGTAGAGCGCCAGGTACAGCGGCTGGCCGTGGCCTAGCGCCGCGGTAACCGTGGTAAGCCACTCGGGGCCGCCCTGCGCCGAGAACTGCGCCACGGTCAGCGGCAGCAGCAGCAGCGAGGAGGCGAAGATCGGCGGAATGACGCCGGCGGTGTTAAGCTTCAGCGGCAGATGGGAACTGTCGCCCTGGAAGACCTTGTTGCCCACCTGGCGCTTCGGGTACTGCACGATCAGCCGCCGCTGCGAGCGCTCGACAAACACGATGACGCCGACCGCGGCCACCACCATCACAAGCAGCGCGAACACGAACCAGATGCTGAATTGCTGCTGGTTCCAGCTCAACTCGAACATCTGCACCACGGCACGGGGCAGGTTGGCGACGATGCCGGTGAAGATGATCAGCGAGATGCCGTTGCCGACGCCGCGCGCGGTGATCTGCTCACCCAGCCACATCAGGAACATGGTGCCGCCCAGCAGCGTGGTCACGGTGCTGACGTAGAAGAACGGCCCCGGATTGAGCGCCAGGTTCTGCGACACCAGGAACACGGCGATGCCGTAGCCCTGGACGATCGTCAGGCCGACGGTGCCGAACCGCGTGTACTGGTTCAGCCGCTTGCGGCCGGACTCGCCTTCCTTCTTCAGCTGCGCCAGCGAGGGCGACACGCTGGTCATCAGCTGCACGATGATCGACGCGGAGATGTAGGGCATGATGCCCAGCGCGAAGATCGCCATGCGCTCGATCGAGCCGCCCGCGAACATGTTGAACATGCCGAGCAGGCCACCGCCCTGCTGGCTGAACATCTGCGCCAGGGCAACGGGATCGACGCCCGGCAGCGGAATGTAGGTGCCGAGACGATAGATGATGAGCGCACCCAGCGTGAACCAGATGCGCTTCTTCAGTTCAGTGGCCTTCGAAAAGGCGCTGAGATTGAAACTCTGTGCGAGTTGTTCGGCAGCCGACGCCATAAGACTTCCCGATTCCGCGCCTGGGCGCTCTTATTCGGCGCCGTCCGTCGGCGTCGCGCCTGCGACGATGTGGACCTTGCCGCCCGCCTTTTCAACCGCCTCGACCGCCGACTTCGACGCGCCGTTGGCGGTGATCTCGATGGCGGCCGTGATCTCGCCCTTGCCGAGCAGGCGGAAGCCGTCACGCAGATGCGTCACAACGCCGGCGGCGACCAGCGTCGCGCCGTCGATGACACCCGCCTGCAGCTTGCCGGCGTCGATGGCAGCCTGAAGCCGACCGATGTTGACCGACGCATAGCGCTTGCGATTGATGCTCTTGAAGCCGCGCTTCGGCAGCCGGCGATGGAGCGGCATCTGGCCGCCTTCATAGCCGTGAATCGCCACGCCCGAGCGCGAGGTCTGCCCCTTCACGCCGCGGCCGCCGGTCTTGCCCTTGCCCGAGCCGATGCCCCGGCCAATGCGCTTGCTGGTCTTGGTCGCGCCGGGATTGTCGCTGATCTGGTTGAGCCGCATCTTACTTATCCTTCGCCTAGATCATCCCGCTTTCAGGTCCCCTGAAAGTGGAAAGATGATCGATTCTTAGTGCCAGAGCAGCTTATCGCTGCTCCAAGGGCCGACGCTTAGACCTCGACCTCTTCCACCTGCACCAGGTGGTGAATCTTGTTGCACATGCCGCGCACCGAGGGCGTGTCTTCGAGCACGCGGGTGCGATGCATCTTGTTCAGGCCCAAGCCGACGAGGGTCGCGCGCTGGTCCTTGGTCCGGCGGATCGGGCTGCCGATCTGCGTCACCTTCAACATTTTTTCGGACATCTTCCTGACCTTCCGCTTCGGGCCTTATCAGCCCTCGACAATTTCGCCCATCTGCTCGGGACGGCGGACGAGAATGTCGCCGACCTTCTTGCCGCGCTTGGCGGCCGCCATGCGCGGCGACATCTGCTTCTTCAGCGCGTCGAACGTGGCGCGCACCATGTTGTAGGGGTTCGACGTGCCGGTCGACTTGGTCACCACGTCGTGGATGCCCAAAGCCTCGAACACGGCGCGCATCGGACCGCCGGCGATGATGCCGGTACCGGCCGGGGCGGTCCGAAGGATCACCTTGCCGGCGCCGTGGCGGCCGTCGATGTCGTGGTGAAGCGTACGGCCTTCGCGCAGCGGCACGCGGATCAGGTTCCGCTTGGCCGATTCGGTCGCCTTGCGGATCGCTTCCGGCACTTCGCGCGCCTTGCCATGGCCAAAGCCGGCGCGGCCCTTCTGGTCACCGACGATGACGAGCGCGGCGAAGCCGAAACGACGGCCGCCCTTCACCACCTTGGCGACGCGGTTGATGTGCACCAGCCGGTCGATGAACTCGCTGTCCTGCTGCCGCTCCTGCGACCGGTCCGACCGCTCCGACCGCTCTCCACGTTCCCGTGCCATATCGTGTTCCTACTCGATTCCGTTATCGGCTTAGAAGTTCAGGCCCGCTTCGCGCGCGGCATCCGCCAGGGCCTTGATCCGGCCGTGGTAGAGGAAGCCGCTGCGATCGAACATGACATCCTTGATGCCTGCATCGACCGCACGCTTGGCGATCCGGGCGCCCACTTCACGGGCCGCGTCCACATTGGCGCCCGACTTGCCGGCGCCGCGGAAATCCTTCTCCAGCGTCGACGCGGCGACCAGAGTACGGCCTTCACGATCGTCGATGACCTGAGCGTAAATGTGCTTGCCGCTGCGGTGCACGGCCAGGCGCACGCGCCCGGTCGAGTTCTTCCGCAGCTGGTTGCGCACCCGCTGCTGGCGCCGAAGAAACAGCTGAATTCTCTTGTTCATGGCTTCAAACCCACCAGTGTGCCGAACGCGGCAATTACTTCTTCTTGCCTTCCTTGCGGAAGATGAACTCGCTGGAATAGCGCACGCCCTTGCCCTTGTAGGGCTCCGGCTTGCGCCACTCGCGGATTTTCGCCGCGACCTGGCCAACTTTCTGCTTGTCGATGCCCGAGATCTCGATCTCGGTCGGTGTCGGCGTCTTGATCTCGATGCCTTCCGGGATCGGGAACACCACGTCGTGGCTGTAGCCGAGCTGCAGCGTCAGAACCCTGCCCTGGGCGGCGGCACGGTAGCCGACGCCGGTAATCAGCAGCTTCTCGGTGAAGCCCGTCGATACGCCGGTGACCAGGTTATTCGCCAGGGTCCGCTGCATGCCCCACATGGAGCGCGCGCGCTTGGTGTTGCCGCGCGGCTGCACCGAGATGCCGCCCTCATCCTGCGTGACGATCACGTCGTCGACGAAGGTCATCGCGAGGACGCCCTTGGGCCCCTTCACCGACAGCTCGGACCCGTTCAGCGTCACGTTGACGCCGCTGGGGATGCCGACTGGCTTTTTACCGATACGAGACATCGTTCCGTTTCCTTACGCTCTCGGCCTAGACGACCGTGCAGATCACTTCGCCGCCAACATTGGCCGCACGGGCCTGGTTGTCGGACATGACGCCCTTCGGAGTCGAAATGATCGAGATGCCCAGGCCGTTGGCGACGCGCGGCAATTCTCCCACCGAGGAGTATACGCGGCGGCCCGGCGTCGACACGCGGGCGATGGTCCGGATCACCGGTTCGCCCTCGTGGTACTTCAGGGACACTTCGATTTCAGCCTTGTTGTCATCAAGGTCGAACCGCTCATAGGCGCGGATGTAACCTTCCGACTTCAGCACCTCGAGAACACGCTCGCGCAGCTTCGACGCCGGCACGCGCACCGTCGACTTGCGCCGCATCTGGGCGTTGCGGATGCGGGTCAGCATATCGCCGATTGGATCTGATATCGCCATGGGCGTTTCTCCGTTACCAGCTCGACTTGACCAGGCCGGGGATCTGCCCCTTAGACCCGAGCTCGCGCAAGGCAATTCGTGACAGTTTGAATTTGCGATAGACGGCACGCGGACGGCCGGTCAGTTCGCAGCGATTGCGGACCCGCACCAGCGCGCTGTTGCGCGGCATCTCGGCCAGCTTCAGGCGGGCGCGGAACCGGTCTTCCGGCGACAGCGTCTCGTCCTTCGCCTGGGCCTTCAGCTGGCGGCGTTTGCCGGCGAACTGAACCGCCATGCGTTCACGCTTCTTGTTCTTAGCAACCGAACTCTTCTTAGCCACGATCAAGTCCTCCTGAGACCTGCTCCAGCGCAAACAACGCCTTAATTCCGGAACGGCACCTGGAAACCGGTCAGCAGGGCTTTCGCCTGCTCGTCGTCGGTCGCCGTGGTGCAAATGATGATGTCCATGCCCCGGATCTCGTCGATCTGGTCATAGTTGATTTCCGGGAACACGATCTGTTCCTTCAGGCCCAGCGCGTAGTTGCCGTTGCCGTCGAAGCTCTTGGGCGAAACGCCCCGGAAATCGCGGACGCGGGGCAGCGCGATGGTGACCAGCCGGTCAAGGAACTCGTACATGCGCTTGCCGCGCAGCGTCACCTTGCAGCCGACCGCCATGCCCTCGCGCAGCTTGAAACCGGCGATGGACTTCTTGGCCTTGGTGATCACCGGCTTCTGGCCGGCGATCTTGGTCAGCTCTTCGGCCGCGATCGTGATCTTCTTGGCGTCGCGGGTGCCTTCACCCACACCCATGTTGATGACGATCTTGTCCAGCCGTGGCACAGCGAGCTGGTTCTTCAGCCCGAACTGCTCCATCAGCTGAGGCCGCACCGCCGTCTCGTAGTGGCTCTGCAGGCGCGCCTTTTCAGCGGTCTCAGACATCGATCTTCTCTCCTGACTTCTTCGCGAAGCGGACCTTGCGGCCACCCTCGATGCGGAAGCCGACGCGGGTCGCCTCGCCCGTCTTGGGGTCGACGATGGCCAGGTTGGCGAGCGCCAGCGGCGCCTCTTCCGACTTGATCCCGCCCGGATCCAACTGGTTCGGGCGCTTGTGTTTCTTCACCACGTTCACGCCCTGCACGACGGCGCGGTTGTCATCGGGGATGACGCGCAGCACTTCGCCCTGCTTGCCCTTGTCGCGGCCCTTGGTCACGATGACCTTGTCGCCCTTTTTGATCTTTGCGGCCATTACAGCACCTCCGGCGCCAGCGAGATGATCTTCATCATCGACTTCGCGCGCAGTTCACGGGTCACCGGACCGAAGATGCGGGTTCCGATGGGCTCGCCCTGCTTGTTGATCAGCACGGCCGCATTGTTATCGAAGCGGATGCTCGACCCATCCGACCGGAAAATCTCCTTGGCGGTGCGAACGATGACGGCACGGTGCACGTCACCCTTCTTCACGCGCCCCCTCGGAATCGCCTCCTTCACGCTGACGACGATGACGTCGCCGACGGAAGCGGTCTTCCGCTTGGAGCCGCCGAGAACCTTGATGCACTGGACACGGCGCGCACCCGAGTTATCGGCAACATCCAGATTCGACTGCATTTGAATCATGGCGTATCTCCCGGTGCGTTCATCAAGCCTGTTCGGCAATCACCCGCCAGCGCTTCAGGCGCGAAATCGGCGGGCATTCCTCGATACGGACCATGTCACCGACCTGGCACGCATTTCCCTCGTCATGGGCATGGTAGCGCTTCGAATGGCGCACGACCTTGCCCAGCACCGGATGCTTCACGCGTCGTTCGACACGGACCACCGCGGTCTTTTCGTTGGCGTTGCTGACGACCACGCCTTGCAGAATTCTTTTCGGCATCTCTAGCGTACTCCGTCCTACGCGGTGGCCTTGGGGGCCGGTTTCTCGCCAAGAATCGTCTTGATCCGCGCAATGTCCCGGCGCACCTGGCGGCGGCGCGAGGGCTTCTCCAGCTGGCCGGTAGCCTGCTGGACGCGGAGGTTAAACTGCTCACGCTTCAGCTCGGCGAGCCGGTCGGTAAGCTGATCGGGGGTCATGCCCCTGGTTTCTGACGCCTTCATGGCTTCAAATCTCCTAGTGTTCGCCGGGCCGCGATACCAGACGTGTCTGGATCGACAGCTTGGCGGCGGCGCGGTCGAAAGCCTCGCGGGCGATCGTCTCGGACACGCCTTCGATCTCGAACATGATGCGGCCCGGCTTCACGCGCGCCACCCAGTATTCCGGCGAGCCCTTGCCCTTGCCCATGCGGACTTCGGTCGGCTTCTTCGAGACCGGCACATCCGGGAACACCCGGATCCAGACACGGCCCGCGCGCTTCATGTGGCGGCTGATCGCGCGGCGGGCCGCCTCGATCTGACGCGCCGTGATACGGCCGGGCTCCACCGCCTTCAGGCCGAAGGCGCCGAAGTTGAGCTCTGTGCCACCCTTGGCCTTGCCATGGATGCGGCCCTTGAAGGCCTTCCTGAATTTCGTCTTCTTCGGCTGAAGCATGGACCTGTACCTTCAGTCTGCGCTTTTTAGTTCATCGACCGGGAGCCGGGGCCGCCTGCTTGCGACTCCAGAGCCCGCTTTTCCGAGGCCATCGGGTCATGGGCAAGAATCTCGCCCTTGAACACCCAGACCTTCACGCCGCACACGCCATAGGCGGTGTTCGCGCGGCCTTCGCCGTAATCAATGTCGGCGCGCAGCGTGTGCAGCGGCACGCGGCCTTCGCGGTACCACTCCATGCGCGCGATCTCGGCGCCGCCGAGACGGCCGCCGCAGTTGATGCGGATGCCCTTGGCGCCCAGGCGCATGGCCGACTGAACGGCGCGCTTCATGGCGCGGCGGAACGCGACGCGGCGCTCGAGCTGCTGCGCGATGTTCTCGGCGATCAGCTTGGCGTCGATCTCGGGCTTGCGGACCTCGACGATGTTGAGGTGCACTTCCGAGCCGGTCATCGTCGAGATCTCCTTGCGGAGCTTGTCGATGTCGGCGCCCTTCTTGCCGATGATCACACCCGGACGCGCCGAGTGAATGGTGACGCGGGCCTTCTTCGCGGGACGCTCGATGACGATCTTGGAGATACCGGCGGCCGACAGCTTGTCTTCCAGGTATTCACGAATCTTGATGTCTTCGTGCAGCAGCTTGGCGAAGTCCTTGTCGTTCGCGTACCAGCGCGAATCCCAGGTCCGGTTGACGCCGAGGCGCAGCCCGATCGGATTTACTTTTTGACCCATCAGGCGGCCTCCTCGACTTCGCGGACGATGATCGTCAGCCGGCTGAAAGGCTTCTCGATACGCGCGCCACGGCCGCGGGCGCGGGCGTGGAAACGCTTCATCATGAGCGCCTTGCCAACGTGGGCTTCGGCGACGATCAGCTGGTCGACGTCCAGCTGGTGATTGTTCTCGGCGTTGGCGATAGCGCTTTCCAGGACCCGCTTCACGTCGCCGGCGATGCGGCGCTTGGAGAAGGTCAGGGCGTTCAGCGCCTGCTCGGCCTTCAGGCCGCGGATCATGCCGGCGACCAGGTTCAGCTTGCGCGGGCTGGTGCGGATCGAGGTGGCGATCGCCGTCGCCTCGTTGTCGCCCAGAGCGCGTGCTTTGGCTTTCTTGCTCATCTCAGCCCCTCTTCGCCTTCTTGTCGGCGGCGTGGCCATAATAGGTGCGGGTCGGCGCGAACTCGCCGAGCTTGTGGCCGACCATTTCCTCGGACACATGGACCGGCACGAACTTGTGGCCGTTATGCACGGCGAAGTTCAGGCCGACGAACTGCGGCACGATGGTCGAGCGGCGCGACCAGGTCTTGATCGCCTCGCTGCGGCCGCTGTCGCGGACGGCGCCCGCCTTCTTGAGCAGGTAACCGTCGACAAACGGGCCTTTCCAAACTGAACGTGGCACGCTCTGTCTCCTACTTCTTCCGCGCGTGGCGCGAGCGGACGATGAACTGATCGGTCGACTTGTTAGACCGGGTCTTCTTGCCCTTGGTCGGCTTGCCCCACGGGGTCACCGGATGACGGCCGCCCGAAGTGCGGCCTTCGCCACCGCCGTGCGGATGGTCGACCGGGTTCATGGCCACGCCGCGGACCGACGGACGCTTGCCCAGCCAGCGATTGCGGCCGGCCTTGCCAAGATTGGTGTTCTGGTTGTCCGGGTTCGACACCGCGCCAACCGTGGCCATGCAGGTGGAGTGCACGATGCGCTGCTCGCCCGAGGCCAGACGCAGGATCGAATAGTCTCCGTCGCGGCCCACATACTGCACGTAGGTGCCGGCGGCGCGGGCGATCTGGCCACCCTTGCCCGGCTTCAGCTCCACATTGTGCACGATGGTGCCAACCGGCATGGAACCCAGCGGCATCGCGTTGCCCGGCTTCACGTCGACCTTCTTGCCGGAGACGACCTGGTCGCCGACCGAGAGGCGCTGCGGCGCCAGGATGTAGGCCAGCTCGCCGTCCTCGTACTTCACCAGGGCGATGAACGCCGAGCGGTTCGGGTCGTATTCCAGACGCTCGACCGTCGCGACCGCATCGAACTTGCGGCGCTTGAAGTCGACCAGACGGTAGGACCGCTTGTGACCGCCGCCCTGGCCGAACGCCGTGACGCGGCCATGGTTGTTGCGGCCGCCCTTCTTGGTCAGGCCTTCGGTCAGCGCCTTGACGGGCTTGCCCTTCCAGAGGCCGGAGCGATCGACCAGCACCAGGCCGCGCTGGCCGGGAGTGGTCGGATTATATGTCTTGAGCGCCATCGGTTAGACTCCCGTCGTGATATCGATCGTCTCGCCTTCGGCGAGGGTCACGATGGCCTTCTTGTAGTCGGGACGCTTGCCCACAATGCCGCGGAACCGCTTGACCTTGCCCTGCTGGCGCAGGGTGTTGACCGCGTTCACCTTCACGCCGAACACCGTCTCGACGGCTTCCTTGATCTCCGGCTTAGTCGCGTTGAGGGCGACCTTGAAGGTGACCTGGTTGTTCTCGACGCCGAGCGTCGACTTTTCGGTCACGACGGGCTTCAGCAGCAGGTCGAAGTGCTTGTTCTTCGCCTTCAGTTTGCTCATTTCAGGCGCTCCCCGAGTTTCTCGACGGCGGCCATGGTCAGCACCAGCGTGTGGTGGCGCAGGATGTCGTAGACATTAGCGCCCTGGCTGGGAAGCACGTCGATATACGGAATATTGGCCGCGGCGCGTGCGAAGTTCTGCTCCACCGCGTCACCGTCGATGATCAGCGCGTTCGACCAGCCGAGCTTGGCGAGCGTCGCCGCGAGGCCCTTGGTTTTGGCGTCGGACAGGGTCGCGTGATCCAGCACCACCAGCTTGCCCTCGGCCTGCTTGGCCGACAGCGCGGTCTTCAGCGCCAGCTTGCGGACCTTCTTGGGCAGGTCGTGCGCATGGCTGCGAACGACCGGGCCGAAGGCCTTGCCGCCGCCGCGGAACTGCGGCGCCTTGCGGTCGCCGTGACGGGCGCCGCCCGAACCCTTCTGCTTCACGAACTTCTTGCCGGTCAGGGCGATTTCCGAACGACCCTTGGTCTTGTGCGTGCCGGCCTGGCGCTTGGCCAACTGCCAGCGCACGGCGCGCTGCAGCAGGTCCTGGCGCACCGGAAGGCTGAAGATCGCCTCGTCCAGTTCGGCCGATCCGGCGGTGCCGGAGTCGAGGGTAATGACGTCTACTTTCATCGCCATTACTCCTGGTTCTCGGCGGCGTCGCCGCTGGTTTCATCGACCTGGG
>CAMBYA010000017.1 GCA_945872035.1 Rhizobium sp. Q54 | reverse complement strand
CCGGTATATCGGCTTCCCTTATCCGCGCTGGTTGAACGCCATGGACGGCGTCAACCAGGGCTCCGCCGTGATCATGACGTCGGTCGGGAAGGCCCGCGAACTGGGCATTCCACAGGACAGATGGGTGTTCGTGCACGGCGTCGGCGAAGCGGTCGAGAAGCTGATCAGCTTCCGCCAGCGGCTCGACCGGGCGCCCGCCATGAAGCTCAGCGGCCGCAAGGCGCTCGACATGGCCGGCATCGGCATCGACGACGTCAGCTTCATCGACCTCTACAGCTGCTTCCCGTCGGCTGTCGAGGTGGCCTGCGACGAACTCGGCCTGGCCTATGATGACCCGCGCGGCCTGACGGTGACCGGCGGCCTGCCCTTCTTCGGCGGTCCGGGCAATTCGTATTCGCTGAACGCCATCGCCGCCATGCTGCCGAAACTGCGCGCCAAGCCCGGCGCCTTCGGGCTGATCGGCGCCAATGGCGGCTATCTCAGCAAGCAGGGGACCGGCATCTATTCGACGACGCCGACGAAGGGGAACTGGACGCGGGAGAACCCGTCGTCCTACCAGGGCCAGATCGATTCCCTTCCGGACGTGCCGTTCACCGAGACGCCATCGGGGAGCGCGACGATCGAGACCTACACGGTGGTCTTCGGCAAGACCGGGCCTGAGCGCGGCATCGTCATCGGACGGCAGTCGGACGGCATGCGGTTCGTCGCCAACACGCCGGGCGACGCGGCGACACTCAACGGCCTGATGGAGAAGGAGAGCCTCGGCCGCACCGGGACTGCCAGCAGCCACGATGGGCGAAATGTTTTCGTGCCGGCTTGATCTTACGCAATACGCCGTCGCTCGATCCCGCTAGGATGAATCGCATGACCAGAATCCTGAAAACGTTGAGTTGGGCCCTTTGCCTGTCGCTTCTCGCAGCGGCGGGTGCGCGGGCGGATGAAGCCAAGGACGCTCCCGCGCCGGGAGTCGAGACCTATCCGCTGGACGAAAAGGGTTCGGATCTGGCGCGGATGTGGTGCAGCGCCTGCCATGTCACCGGCACATCGAAGCAGGAGAGCGGCATGGACGCGGCGCCGCCCTTTGCCACGCTCGGTCCTATGGTAGTCGCCAATCCGGAACACTACCGGACGTTCCTGACGCGGCCTCACGGTCCAATGACGGAAATCACGCTGAGCCGCGAGGAGATCGAGGCGGTGCTGGCCTATATCTCTTCGCTGGCGGACCAGCCGCCCGGCAAGTAGCGCCGTATCAGAACCCGCGGGCCTGCGCCCGTGCCGCGAACTGGTTCGCGATGGCGAAGAACCCGTCGACGGTCTCGTCGATGATCTGCTTGACCGGCTTCACCTCGTGGATCAGGCCGGTGCCCTGCCCCGACAGGGCGAGGCTGGCTTCCATGTCGCCGCCGAAATAGAGGTCGAGCACCGAGCCGAAGCCCTTGGCGCGCTCCATGATGCCCGCCTCGGCGATGGCCATCGACCGCTCGGTCTTCAGCGCGCGGACGCAGGGCGTGGACTTCTTGTTCAGAACGACGGTGCCGGTTTCGTCACGGTCGACGATCGCCTGCTTGAAGTTCCGGTGCACGGGGCTCTCGGCCGAGCTGACGAAGCGCGTGCCCATCTGGATACCCTCGGCGCCGGCCGCGAACGCCGCCGCCATACCGCGGCCGTTAACGATCCCGCCCGCCGCGACCATCGGGATGTCGCTCTTCTCGCGGATGGTCTGCAACAGCACCGATAGTGCCACCTCCTCGGGATTCTTGTAGCCGCCGCCCTCGGCGCCCTCGACGACAAGGCCATCGACGCCGGCATCGATCGCCTTCATGGCCATGGCCGTGGTCGGCACCGCGTGATAGACGGTCAGGCCGCCCTTCTTGAGCTTGTCGATGTACTTGGCCGGGCTGCCGGCCGAGGTGGTGACGAACTTCACGCCCTCGTCGATCACCATGTCGACCATGCGCTCGTCGCGCAGGAACATCAGCGCCAGGTTGACGCCGAACGGCTTGTCGGTGAGCGTCCGCATCTTGCGGATCTCCTCCATGCACTGTTCCATCTCGCCCGAGGACGTCTCCACGATGCCGAGCCCGCCGGCGTTCGACACCGCCGAGGCGAGCTGCGAGCGCGCGATCCAGGCCATCGGCGACTGGATGATGGGGTATCTGGTGCCGAGGTGTTCGAGGACACGGTTCATGTCTTGGCTTCCCTGAGGCTGAATTTGTATGGGCTTTTTTTAGGCCGCCTATCGTGCATAGTGAGCACGCTAAATCAACGGAGAAGCAGTCACGCATGAAGGCCTTATTCGACATCTCGGGCAAGGTGGCGCTGGTCACCGGCGGCTCGAGCGGCATCGGCAAGATGATCGCCACCGGCTTCGCGGCGGGCGGCGCTAAAACCTACATCGCCTCGCGCAAGCTGCACGTCTGCGAGGAGGTCGCCGAGGAACTGTCCAAGGTGGGCACCTGCATTCCGCTGCAGGCCGATTTGTCGACCCATGCCGGCATCGTCGCCCTCGCCGACCGGATGAAGGCACTGGAGCCGAAGCTCGACGTGCTGGTGAACAATTCCGGCGCGGCCTGGGGCGCGCCGTTCGACGAATTCCCCGAGGCCGGATGGGACAAGGTCTACGCCATGAACGTCAAGGCGCCGTTCTTCCTGATCCAGCAGCTTCGCGCGGCGCTGAAGGCGGCGGCCAGCGCCGAGCGGCCGTCCAAGGTGATCAACATCGCCTCGATCAACGGCCTGACCGTGCCGGACATGGACACCTATTCCTATTCGTCGTCGAAGGCGGCGCTGATCCACCTGACGCGCGTGCTGGCCAAGGCGCTGGCGAAGGATCACATCCGGGTCAACGCCATCGCCCCAGGACCTTTTCCCAGCAAGATGATGGCCGAGACCATCGAGAAGACCCGCGACAAGATCCTGGCGCGGGTTCCCGCCAATCGACTGGGCGAGCCGGAGGATGCCGCCGGCGTCGCCATCTTCCTCGCCTCTCGCGCCAGCGACTATGTTCACGGCGCCGTCATCCCGATGGATGGCGGCTCCTCGACCACGGTGTAGCCCATGGATTTGAGCTTCAGCCGCGAGGACATGGCATTCCGCGACGAGGTGCGACGGTTCCTCGACGAAAACCTGACCGACGACCTGCGCTACGCCGCGAAGACACAGACCGCGATCTTCGCCGAGTTCGAGCCCACCATGCGCTGGCACAGGGTGCTGCACGACAAGGGCTGGATCGCGCCGTCCTGGCCGAAGAAGCATGGCGGCACCGGCTGGACCGTCACCCAGCGCTACCTGTTCAACAAGGAGATGACCGAGGCGCACGCGCCCAAGCCGCTGCCCAACGGCCTCGGCATGGTCGGGCCGGTGATCATCAAATTCGGCACGCCGGAGCAGCAGGCGAAATACCTGCCGCGCATCCTGTCGGGCGACGACTACTGGGCGCAGGGTTATTCGGAGCCTGGCTCGGGCTCGGACCTGGCGTCGCTGCGCACCAAGGCGGTCAGCGACGGCGACCACTACGTCATCAACGGCTCGAAGATCTGGACCACCTATGCGCAATACGCCCAGCGCATGTTCTGCCTGGTGCGCACCAGCGACACAGGCAAGTCGCAGGCCGGCATCTCGTTCCTGCTGTTCGACATGGACACGCCCGGCATCACGGTGGAGCCGATCATCACCCTGGGCGGCGACCACGAGGTCAACCAGGTGTTCTTCGACGACGTTCGCGTGCCCAAGGCCGGGCTGATCGGCGAGGAGAACATGGGCTGGACCTATGCCAAGTACCTGCTTGAATGGGAGCGCGGCGCCGGCGCCTGGGCGCCCAGGCTGATCGCCGACCTGACGCATCTGCGCCAGATGGCGGCCAGCGAGCGGTCGGACGGCGGCCGCCTTGCCGACGACCGGGCCTTCGCCGCCCGGATGGACGAGGCCGAGGTGGAACTGATGGCGCTGGAGATGATCGAGCTGCGCATCATGTCGGCCCTGTCGAAGGGCGGCTCGCCGGGACCGGAGGCGTCCATGATCAAGGTGCGCGGCTCCGAGGCCATGCAGAAGGTGACGACGTTGACCATGGAGGCGCTTGGCTACTATGCCGCGCCGTTCACCATCCACGAGGCGCGCCAGCACAACCAGCAGCCGGTCGGCCCGGACTACGCGCCGCCCGCCGCGCCGCACTACCTGAACGCGCGGGCCGGATCGATCTACGCGGGAACCAACGAGGTGCAGCGGGACATCATGGCCAAGCTGGTACTCGGTCTCTAATACATGTATCAAAAAATCACTGCTGCCGAAAATTGCTATGCGCCTCGCGGGCTTACCATTATGCTCACGGCATCACGAACAATACCGATCGAGCTGTGACCACTCAGGATAACGCACCTTCGGCCCGCGACGCGCGCCGGCACCAGACCAAAAAAAGTATCGCGACCCGGAACAGCATCCTGGACGCGACCATACAGTGCTTCCTGGAGCTCGGTTACCACCGGACCACGACCACCGAGATCGCCAAGCGCGCCAAGGTGACGCGCGGCGCGGTTCAGTATTATTTTCCGACCACGCCCGACGTGCTGCGCGCCTCCATCGACCACATGATCGACCAGTGGATCGAGACCTATGCCGACGAGCTGCGCAAGATGCCGGCCCAGGAAAAGCGGCTGCAGGGCGGCGTCGACATCTACTGGCGGTTCGTCCAGAACCCGCTGTTCGTCGCGTGGCAGGAGTTGCAGGCGGCTGGCCGCACCGATCCGGAGCTGCAGGAGATCGTCAAGGAAGCCGGCAAGCGCTATGACGAGCGCCGGCTGGAGCTGGGCCGAGAGGTCTATGGCGAGGTCGCCAGCGTCGAGGATCCCAATTTCGCCGTCGCCCGCGACCTGCTGCGCGTGTCGCTGGAAGGCCTGTCGGTCGCGGAGTTCGGTCACGACACGGAGAAGCGCCAGCAGGCGGTCGTGAGCCTGCTCAAGCGCATCATGGGCCGCATGATCGGCGGGAAGTAGCTACCCCTTCAGCCGCGCATAGGCCGAATACTTCGGGTTATCCACACCCAGATTCTCCACCGCGACCTGCCTGAGGTGCTCCAGCAAGGCCGGATCGTCCAGGCTGTTTCTGCCGGCACGGATGTCCTCGCACAACTCGCGGTTGAGTGCCTCCCACTCACCATCGTGGCCCAACAGCGCCATCAACCTTCCGCGCTGGTCCTGCTCGATGTCCGGCGATTGACCGATCTCGCGGCGGACCGAGGCGATGACGTTGGCCGCGACCCGGGCGTGGAAGTTCAAATGGCCGGTGACGGCGGGCATTACCTTGTCGCGCAGGAACTCCTCGACGGCTTCCAGCATCTCGTCGGCGGTGGGACGGTCGGGACGCATCAGTTCCTCCCCAGCAGGATCATCAGGTCGGCCTCGCATTCGGACGAACGGCGGCCGATGGCCGGGCGCTCAACCGAGCGGTCGTGGCCGGTCAAATGGGTGAACGCCATGGACCGGCAGGTGATGCCCCAGCGCAGGCTGCCGAAGATCTCCCAGAACTTGACGCGTTCCGGATCGACCTTGATGCCGGACACTTTCTCGTAGCCCTCGAACATGTCCTCGCGCCGGCCGAAGCCGCCGACCGGCTTGTCGATGCTGCCGAAACGCCACGAGTTGATGCAGATCCAGGCCAGGTCCTCCATGGGATCGCCGAAATGGGCGATTTCCCAGTCGAGGATGGTGCGCAGCCCTTCCGGTCCCCAGATGATGTTGCCGTTGCGGAAGTCGCCATGGACCAGGGTCACGCGGTCGCGCGCCGGCACCCGCTCCTTCAGCCAGCGCAGCGCGTAGTCGAACACCGGCGACGGCGACCAATCGAGGAAATACTTCTCGTAGGCGTTCCAGGTGTTCTGCCACTGCTGCTGCGGCGTGATCTCTTCGAGGAAGTCCAGTTCGTCCATGGGCACGTCGTGGATCGACGCGGCCGCCTCGCCGCACTGGCCCGCCATCTTCGTCCGGGCGTCGGCGTAGAGGTCGTCGCGCAGCACGCGCGGCGCCAGCGTCTCGCCGGCCACGCGGTCCATGACGAAGCCGACGCCCAGCCCGTCCTCGGGCTGCAGGACGTAGCGCACGTTCGGCGCCTTGACGCCGTGATTGTGGCAGATTTGTATCAGCCTGGCTTCGCGGACCTGGCCGATGGCCGTCGAGCGGCTTTCCGGCACGCCGCCCGGCGCGCGCCGCAGGATCAGTTCCTGCAACCCGTCCGCCGTGGGCGCGTCGAACGACCAGGTCTCCTGGGACGCGCCGGCCGACAGCCGCTTCAGGTCGGCGATCCCGGTCGCCGACAGATATTTCCTGGTCGCGGCGTCCAGCGCCGCATCGATATTACCACCCGCCATCAGCCAGCCATTTCTCCACCATCCAAAGCCTGTCCGAGCCCCAGAAGGGCTCGCCGTCCACCACGATGTAGGGCGAGCCGAACACGCCCTTCTCCATGGCCTCTTCCGTCAGGCGCTTGTAGCGCGCCTTCATGTCCGGGTCGTCGACGCTGTTCCGGTAGGCATCTGCGTCGAAGCCCATCTTCCCGATCTCCACCGCGATCCAGTCCGGGTCGCAGGCGTTGATCGCCTCGCAATAGAGCGCATGGTAGATGCCGAGGGCAAGCCGCTTGGCGGCCGCCTCGTCCCGATCGGCGAGCCAGTAGAACGCCCGGCCCGCCACCGCCACGTTGGCATTGCGCACATCGGCCACGCTCCATGTCTGGACGCCGTAAAGCCGGGCCAGACGCGGCACGTCGCGCTTGAAGTACTCGCCCTTGATGGGATAGGCGACCATCGGCTTGTCGAAGCCTGTCGCGATAGCCACGGTGCGCAGGTTGAACGGCCGCCAGTTGACCGTTCTGCCATGCTGTCCGGCCAGCGCATCGATCTCTCTCGCGGCGAAGAACCCGAACGGCGAGATGAAGTCGAAATAGAAATCGATGGGCGTGCTGATCGGTGCCTCCCCTGGCCGGCGGCCATCCTGTAGCACGTTTGCATCATTGCAAGAATATTCTGCAACACATGCGGCTGCGTCCCTTGTCATGACAACGGTGGCCACCTACAACAACGGCTGTTTGCCGCCGGGTCCCCTACATTGTCGAAAGTGCTCACCGCCGTTCCGTCCGAGGCCCCTGTGAAGGGGCTGGCGCCGGCGTATACCGGCAAGTACCGCTGGTATGTGCTGGGCTTGCTGACGGTGGTGTTCTCGTTCAGCCACATGGACCGCAACATCATCGCGATCCTGCTGAACTCCATCGCCATCGACCTCAAGCTCACCGACTGGGAAGCAGGCGCGATCTCGGGCCTGGCCTTCACCATCACCTACATCACCCTGGGGATCCCGCTGGCCTGGGCGGCCGACAGGCACAAGCGCAAACGCATCATCTCGGCGTCGCTGGCATTGTGGAGCCTGATGACCGCGGTGTGCGGGGCGACGCACAACATGTGGCAGATGTTCCTGGCGCGCATGGGCGTCGGAATCGGCGAGGCAGGCTGCGTGCCGGCGTCCCAGTCGATCATCGCGGACTATTTCCCCAAGGAGCGCCGCGCCTTCGCGCTTGCCATCTTCGGCCTGGGCATTCCCATCGGCTCGCTGGCCGGCTATGCGCTGGGCGGCATCATCAACGACGCCTATGGCTGGCGCATGGCGCTGCTCGTGGTCGGCGTGCCCGGGCTGCTCGTGGCCATCGTGCTGCAGAAGACGCTGCGCGAGCCGCCGCGCGGCTTCTCCGATAACCAGGAAGCGCTGGGCGGCCTGCCGCCGCCGTCGTTCGGCGAGGTGGTGTCGTTCCTGTTCCACCGCTGGTCACTGCTGCACCTGTTCGCCGGCACGTCGCTCATCGTGTTCGGCGGCGCGGTATCCCAGACCTGGATCCCGGCCTTCTTCGAACGCTCGCACGGCCTCAGGTCGAGCCAGATCGGCGTCTGGCTGGCGCCCTCGATCGTGCTGGGCGGCGGCATCGGCGTTCTGCTGGGCGGCTGGCTGGCCGACAAGCTCGCGGTCCGCGACGCGCGCTGGTACGTCTGGATTCCCGGCATCGCCATGATCCCGGCGATCCCGATCGCCGCACTGGTGCTCCTGTTGCCCGCGACGATCTACCAGGTGCTCGGCATCCCGGTGCACAGCTACGTCATCGCGATCGCGCTGATGGCGATCCCGGGCGCGGCCTATACCTGCTATGTCGGCCCGGTCAACGCGGTGATCCAGCTGATTGTCGGGCTGCGCATGCGTGCCACGGCGATTGCCGTGTTCCTGATGATCACCAACCTGGTCGGCATGGGCCTCGGTCCGTTCCTCGTCGGCATGGTCAGCGACTTCATGGTTTCGCGATTCGGCCATGAATCCCTGCGCTATTCGATGCTGGGATTCCTGTTCATTTACGCCTGGGCGGCGTTCCATTTCTTCCGCGCCGGCAAGTATCTGCGCGACGATCTGGAAGCGAAGTACAGGTAGCAGTCGACCGCCTCGCGGGCCGCTGCTATCACCGCAATCATGAGCGAGGCTGAAACCCCATCCGGCAAGGGCGCCGCGGACGAGAACTTTCCCGTCGGTTCGTACCTGCTGCCGAAGAAGCTGCGACCGCACGTCGCGGTGTATTATGCGTTCGCCCGCGCCATCGACGACGTCGCCGACAATCCGCATCTGCCCTCCGAGGAAAAGGTTACCCGGCTGGAGGGCTTCGCCCGGGCGGTGCGCGGCGAGACCGACGATCCAGCCTATGCCAAGGGTCACGCCATGCGGCGCAGCAACCAGCAGTCCGGCGTCACCGAAACGCACTGCCTCGACCTGATCTCGGCGTTCAAGCAGGACGCGGTCAAGAGCCGCTATGAAAGCTGGGTCGAGCTGATCGACTACTGCAACCGATCGGCCTCGCCCGTGGGACGGTACCTGCTCGACCTGCACGGCGAGGACAAGACGGGCTATGCGCGGTCCGACGCCCTGTGCAACGCGCTGCAGGTGATCAACCATTTGCAGGACTGCGCCGACGACTACGCCGAGATGGACCGGGTCTATCTGCCGCAGGCATGGATGCGCGAGGCCGGCACGGCCACCGAGGATCTGGCCAGGCCGGTCACCACGCCGGGCCTGCGCCGGGTGATGGATCAGTGCCTCGATGGCACCGAGGCGTTGCTGCGGGACGCAAGACAGCTTCCCGGTGCGCTGAAGAGCCGGCGGCTCGCCCTCGAATCGGCGGTCATCATCCGCATCGCCGACCGGCTGACCCTGCGCCTGATGCGCGAGGATCCCATCGCCACCCGCGTCGAATTGAGCAAGCCGGCGGCCCTGCTCTGCACGGCATCGGGCGTTCTCGACGTGCTGCTGGGCCGCAGGCGGTGATGCTGGCGGCGCTGGGCCTGCTGACGCTGGCCATCTGGGCCTGGCTGCTGCTGTTCCACCACCGTTTCTGGCGCGCCGACCAGCGGTTGCCAAAATCGGCCGCACCGGGCCGCTGGCCGTCCGTCGTCGCCATCGTACCCGCGCGCAACGAAGCGCCGTCCATCGGCGCCTGCGTCGAAGCGCTCGCGCGCCAGGACTACGCGGGCGCGCTTGCCATCATCGTCGTCGACGACTCCAGCACGGACGGCACCGGTGACATTGCCCGCGCCGTCAGCGGCAACATCGAGGTCGTCCAGGGTGAAAAGCTGCCCGAAGGCTGGAGCGGCAAGCTGTGGGCGCTCGACACCGGCATGCGCCGCGCCGCCGCCCTGCCCGCCGACTATGTCTGGTTCTCCGACGCCGACATCGTCCACGAACCCGGGGTGCTGGCCGACCTGGTGGCGTTCGCCGAGACGCGCCGGCTCGACCTCGTGTCGCTGATGGCCCGGCTCCACTGCGTGCACTTCTGGGAACGGCTGCTGGTGCCGGCCTTCGTCTTCTTCTTCCAGATGCTCTACCCCTTCCCCGCCGTGAACGACCCCAGGTCGAAGATCGCCGGCGCGGCCGGCGGTTGTGTGCTGCTGCGCCGCGATGCACTCGCTCGCATCGGCGGCATCGGCGCGATCCGCGGCGACCTGATCGACGACTGCGCGCTGGCGGCGGCGGTCAAGCGGACCGGCGGCCCGATCTGGCTCGGTCTCGCCGAGGACACGCGCAGCCTGCGTGTATCGCCAGCGCTGAGCGACCTCTGGCAGATGGTCTCCCGCACCGCCTTTACGCAGCTGCGGTATTCGGGAGCCCTTCTGGCAGGCACTCTTGCGGGTCTCGCGCTCACCTTCCTTGCGCCACCGCTGCTCGCGCTGTCCTGGCCACTTCACCAAAATATGATCGCCGGGGGCGCCGGGCTACTGGCCTGGATCGGCATGGCGACGGCCTACCGCCCGACCCTGGGTGACTATGGCAGGACCGCGCCGGAGGCATTGCTGCTGCCGGCTACGGCCGCGCTGTACGGCGCGATGACGCTGGATTCGGCGATCAACTATTGGCGCGGCACGGCCAGCAGCTGGAAAGGCCGACAGTATCAAAAAGGTCACACCTGATCGGCGATTCCGCTAAGATATGACGAGGCGTTGGCGTCAGGCCGACGATAGACTACCATATGTGGAATATGACCGGAGTTTGAGGCGTTTCGAGGCGCATATTGCTATGCAAAACGGCCGGGGCAGTGTAACCGTCCCATCCCACGGATCATGACCACCAACGACTTGGACAGATGGCGTTAAAGACTCCGCTACTCGACAGCATCGTTACTCCGGACAACCTCCGCACCCTGCAACCGGGCCAGCTTCGGCAGGTCTCCGACGAGTTGCGGGCCGAAGTGATCGACGCAGCGTCGCAGACCGGCGGTCATTTCGGCGCCGGTCTTGGCGTCGTCGAACTGACGGTCGCGCTGCACTATGTATTCGAGACACCGGCCGACCGGATCATCTGGGACGTCAGCCACCAGGCCTATCCGCACAAGATCCTGACCGGCCGCCGCGACCGCATCCGGTCGATTCGCCAGAAGGACGGCCTGTACGGGTTCACCAAGCGCACCGAGAGCGAGTACGACCCGTTCGGCGCCGCGCACAGCTCCACCTCGATCTCAGCCGCGCTCGGCATGGCCGTGGCGCGCGACATGAAGGGCGGCGCCAACAATGTCATCGCGGTGATCGGTGACGGCGCGATGAGCGCCGGCATGGCCTACGAGGCCATGAACAATGCCGGCGCACTGAACTCACGTCTGCTGGTGGTGCTGAACGACAACGCCATGTCGATCGCGCCGGCTGTCGGCGCGCTGAGCCATTACCTGGCGCGCCTTGTCGATGAAAATCCGCTGCTGTCGCTGGACGAGATCAAGGCGCGCATGTCGGCCGCCTTCCCCTCGGATTTCGCCGACGCGAAGGCGCGCACGACGGTTTATGCGAACGCCGGGAGCAAGGGCACCCTGTTCGAGGACCTGGGGTTCACCTATGTGGGCCCTGTCGACGGCCATGATGTCGATCATCTGGTGACTGTGCTCGACCGCATCCGGGATAGCGACAAGCAGGGTCCGGTGCTGCTGCACATCGTCACGGAAAAGGGCCACGGACATCCCTTCAGCGCGCCGAACGCGGAAAAGTACCATGCGGTGGCCAAGTTCAACCCGGATACGCTCGAGCAGGCCAAGTCCGCGCCGAAGGCACCGAGCTACACCAATGTGTTCGCGCAGGGCCTGATCGAGGAAGCCGAGCACGATCCGTCCATCGTGGCAATCACCGCCGCCATGCCGTCCGGCACCGGCCTGGACATCTTCGGCAAGCGCTTTCCCGAGCGTACCTATGATGTCGGCATCGCCGAGCAGCATGCCGTGACCTTCGCCGCGGGCCTCGCCACCGAGGGCGTCAGGCCGGTGGTCGCGATCTACTCCACCTTCCTGCAGCGCGCTTACGACCAGGTGGTCCACGACGTCGCCATCCAGCGCCTGCCTGTCCGATTCGCCATGGACCGCGCGGGGCTGGTCGGCCAGGACGGCGCGACTCACGCCGGCAGTTACGACCTGGCCTATCTTTGCTGCCTGCCCGACTTCGTGGTGATGGCGCCGGCCGACGAGGCCGAACTCAAGCACATGCTGGTCACATCTCTGGCCATCGACGACCGCCCGTCCGCGCTGCGCTATCCGCGCGGCGAGGGCATCGGCGTTGCCCTGCCCCAGCGCGGGCAGGTGCTGCCGATCGGCAAGGGCCGCATCCTGCGCGAGGGCAACCGCATCGCCCTGCTGTCGCTGGGCTCTCGCCTGCATGAGTGCCTTCGCGCCGCCGACGAGCTGGGCCATTACGGCCTGCGTCCGACGGTGGCGGACGCCCGATTCGCCAAGCCGCTCGATACCGCGCTGATCCGCCGCCTTGCGATGGAGCACGAAGTGCTGGTGACTATCGAGGACGGCGCCGCTGGCGGCTTCGGCGCCCACGTGCTGCAGCACATGGCGGGCGCCGGCCTGCTCGACAAGGGCCTGAAGGTCCGCACCATGACCCTGCCCGATTTCTTCGTCGGCCACGGCACCCCCGAGCAGCAATATGCCGAAGCGGGCTTGACGTGGTCCGATGTGGTCACGACAGTGCTCGGGGCGCTCGGCCAGCCGCAACTCGTGCGGGAGGTGGGCGCCAACTGATCCCTGGTATCGACGTGGCGCTCGCTCAACAGACATCACACCATGTTTCGCCGTCCGCCGCCGATTTCGCGCGGGTGCGCGAAACCGTGACGGCCGCAGGCTCGTCGTTCTACTGGGCGATGCGGTTCCTGCCGCCCGAGAAGCGGGACGCCATTTTCGCCGTATACGCCTTCGCGCGCGAAGTCGACGACATCGCCGACGGCAACGATCCGGACGACGTCAAGCGTTCCGGGCTCGAAGCCTGGCACGCCGAGATCGAGGCGCTATACCAAGGCTCGCCCGGTCATCCGATCACCCGAGTCCTGGCGTCTGCCGTCGATGCCTATCACCTCGAGAAGAAGGACTTCATCGCCCTCATCGATGGGATGGAGATGGACGGCATCGGGCCGATCCGCGCGCCGTCGATGGACGACCTGATCCTGTATTGCGACCGGGTCGCGTGCGCGGTGGGACGCCTGTGCGTGTGCATCTTCGGCGAGCCCGGACCGGCGGGAAAAGCCGTCGCCGACCATCTCGGCCTTGCGCTGCAGCTCACCAACATCCTGCGCGACATCGAGGAGGATGCGGCCATGGGCCGGCTGTACCTGCCGCGCGAGCTGCTGGCTCTGGCCAGCATCGAGTGGGCCGATCCTGCGGTGGTGATCGGCGATCCGCGGTTGCGCGAGACCTGCAGGGCGCTGGCCATCCGCGCCGAAGAAGAGTTCCGGCAGGCGGAGCAGGCCATCGCCCGCTGTTCGCGCAAAGCGATGCGCCCAGCCATCATCATGATGATGGTGTATCGCAAAACCCTCGACCGATTGCTGGAAGAGGACTGGAACTACCTGCCCAACGGCCCCCGCAACGGCGTATCCAAGCTGGAAAAACTCTGGATCGCCGTTCGCTACGGTCTGTTCTGAGCCCATGGCACGGACCTATGTGATCGGCGCGGGCCTTGCCGGCCTGAGTGCGGCCCTTACCCTGTCGCGAGGCGGCCGGGCGGTAACGCTGATCGAGGCGACGAAGCGAGCGGGCGGACGCTGCCGCTCGTTCCACGACTCCGCGCTCGATTGCATCATCGACAACGGCAACCACCTGGTGATGAGCGGCAACAAGGCCGCCATGAAGTTCCTCGACGAGGTCGGCACCCGGCATCGCATGGTCGGCCCCAGGAGCGCCGCCTTTCCCTTCGTCGACATCGAGAGCGGCAGGCGCTGGACGGTGCGGCCCAATCGGGGTCCGATTCCCTTCTGGGTGTTCGCGCCGTGGCGCAGGGTGCCACGCTCGTCGTTCCTGTCGTTCCTGCCGGCCATGAAGCTGTTGGCAGCCGGACCGCGCCAGACAGTCGCCGACGTCATGAAGGCGAAGGGCCCGCTCTACCGGGGGCTTTGGGAGCCGCTTGTGATCGCCGCCATCAACGCAAAGCCCGAGCATGCGGCAGCCGTGCTGATGAAACCCGTTCTGCTCGAGACCTTCGCACGCGGCGCTGGTGCCTGCCGCCCGCTGATCGCCAGGGTCAGCCTGGCGGAATCCTTCATCGATCCCGCCATCGAGATCCTTGAATCGCGCGGGGTCGATATCCGCTTCGGCGAGCGGGTGCAGGCGCTGGCGACGGAAGGCGGCAGGGTCGGCGGATTCACCATCGGCGACGAGCAGGTCGTACTCGACGACGGCGACAACATGATTCTCGCCGTGCCGCCGTGGGACGCCGCGTCGCTGCTGCCCGACCTTCAGGTGCCGGGAGCAGGAGAGCCCATCGTCAACGTCCATTTCCGGCTGCCCCGACCGCCTATGGGAGATGGCTCGGTGGAGTTGATGGGCGTGGTCGGCGGCTTCGCACACTGGATCTTCGTCCGCGACGACATCGTTTCCATCACCATCAGCGCCGCGCGCGAGGAAGCCCAACTCGGTGCCGACGAGATCGCCGCCCGCTGCTGGCAGGACGTGCAGGTGGCGCTGAACCTCGACGGACCGCTACCGCCATTCCGCGTGGTCAAGGAGAAGCGCGCCACCTTTGCCCAGGACCCGGAAACAGTCGCCAAACGGCCGGGACCCGTTACCAGCCTGGGTAACCTGCTTCTCGCGGGCGACTGGACGAACACCGGCCTGCCTGCCACCATAGAGGGGGCGATCCGGTCCGGCAGGAAGGCCGCTGGACTGGTTTTGAAGCCCGGGAAGGAACGGAAGGCATGACCCGTCTGGGCATTGTCACCGGGATGCAGTTCGAGGCCGGGATCATCAGGGCCGAACTGGCCAAGGCCGGCGCGCCGGATACCATCGCCGTCGCCTGCGCCGGGCCCAGCTATAGCGCCGCCCGCCGCACCGCCGCGCGGCTGCTGGACGAGGGCAGCGAAGCGTTGCTGAGCTTCGGTATCGCCGGGGCGCTGGTCGAGAGCGTGAAATCCGGGACGCTGCTGATCGCCGGCCAGGTCATCAACTGGAACGGCAGTGTCGACACCGACTCAGCGTGGGTGGCGCGCATGAGGCTCGCGCTGGGCCAGCCGTCGTTTCCGACCGCGCTCGGCAACCTGGCGCACAGCGACCCGCCGGCGGTTTCGCCCGCCGACAAGCGGGCGCTGCACAGGCAAACCAAGGCCCTCGGCGTCGACATGGAAAGCTTTGGCGTCGGTGAGATCGCCCGCGATCGGGGCGTGCCCTTCCTCACCCTGCGCGCGGTGGCTGACGGCGCGACGAGCATGTTGCCCCTGTCGGCGCTGGAAGCCATGAACGCGGACGGCAGCGTCAGCACCGGCCGGGCGCTGTCCACACTCGCGCTTCACCCGTGGGAACTGGGCGATATGGTAAAGCTTGGCCTTCAGACCGGCGCGGCGCGCAAAACCCTACGCAACCTCGCCCTTCTGGGCACCTCGCACCACTTCTTCCTTTAATCCGGCGCGGCGCGGCGAACCTTACGCAACCTTGCTCTTCTCGGGGTTACGCGGCTTGTCTTCATGGACGTCGTGCATGAAGTTGGTGACCTGCTTTTCGAACACATAGGTCGCCGGGCGCTGGTTGTGCAGCGGGATGTCCGGCGCCATCGGCGCTTCCGTCGAGACGCCCTTCATGAACACCTTCAGCGCCTTGAGCGGGTTCGACACCGTGTCGGTGACGGCCGTCGGCTCATAGCCGCAATGGACCATGCAGTTGGCGCACTTCTCGTAC